>NZ_JAKWFH010000079.1:0-27185 GCF_029522185.1 Burkholderia sp. IO2
CAGCACGGCAACCGTGCGTTTTGTACTCAGTCACGGGCTCCAACACCCAAGCGCGGGGCAAACTGCACGGTCTCGTCTGGCTACCACCAGACTTTACCGTACTGGTCAGTACTGAACATACAAGCGCGACCGGCTCACGAGCGCACTGATCACGACGACCTGAGGAGAGTGATCACATGAATCCCATCCGGTACATCGGACGGTATGCAACCGCCGCAGTCGTTGCGCTCGCAACGATCGGCAGCGCGCACGCGGCGGGCTGCATGAAGGGCGCGGTGGTCGGCGGGGTGGCCGGCCACTACGCGGGACACCACGCGGTGGTTGGCGCGGTCGGCGGCTGTATCGTCGGCCATCACATGGCGAAGAAGCAGGCGCAAGAGCAGGCCGCGCAGCACAAGGCCGCCGTGCAGGGCATGCAGCCGGCGCAGTAAGCGACCTCGTTACCGGGGCGATGCCGTGGCGTCGCTCCGGTGCTTCGTTCCGGCGTTCATGCGCATACCGAATTGATACGACGAATGCGTGCCGCACGCGTCGTTACGATCATTTACAACGTCGTGTGGCGCGAATGTCGCGCGTTCATAAAATGCAGTCACACAAACGCGCTCCAGGGAGCACCAGATGAAACAGCAACGATATCTGTCCGTCCTGACGGCCGCGCTGCTCGCGCTCGGCTCAGTGTCCGCGCATGCGGCGGCCGGCGGCAATGGCGGTGGCGGGGGCAACGGCGGCGGTCATGGCGCAGGCGGCTCGGGCGGCAATGCGGGCGGCATGTCCGGCGGCCACATGAGCGGCCAGGCGCTGAGCAACTCGAACGGCATGCACGCGGGCGACCGCGACAAGGGCCTCGCGCGCGCGGCCGACCGTTCCGACACGATCGCCGATCGCGCCGGCACGCAGCCGGGCCGCGGTCACTCGCACGCGCATGGCCATACCGCCCATGCGTCGACGTCCACGCATCATTCGCATCGCAACGCATTCGGCCGCACGCTGTAAGCACGGCCAGCGAATGCAGGAGAAGGGCGCTTCGGCGCCCTTTTTTCATGGTGAAAACGCAACGTGGCTGGCGACCGGAAACATCGTGCCGACCCGATTTGCAACCAGCCGTAACCGCCGCGCCCGCCCGCGAGAATACGGATTGCTTTCACGCGAATGACAGGATGAAAACCGGCCGGAGCAACAGGCGACACGCGGGCACCCGGCACGATCGATAAAAGCCGAGCCACGCCGAAAAAAAGGGCGGCTCGTCGCCGCCCTTCGTCTTACCGCCCGCCGCCCGCCGGCGGCGCACCGGAGGCCGATTCGAACAACGCATCCGCCCGCCCGACGCGCACGAAGCGCGCCGCGTCGTCGCCATCGACCAGCGCGCGGAAATGCGCCTCGCCGCACGCGAGCTTCGCGCGCTCGTGCTCGCTCGGCACGTGGCCGTCGGCATTCGGCGTATCGACGACGAAGTACAGCCGCTCGCCGCCGTCCTGTTCCGCAAGCACGGCCCAGTCCGGGTGATAGCTGCCGAGCGGCGTCTGCACGCGGAACCACGCCGGCAGCTTCGCGTACAGCTTCACGCCGTCGTGCGCTTCGAGCGCATCGGCGAACGCGCGCTCGGCGTCCGTCTCGCACACCACCGCTTCGTGGATCGACTTGCGCGCGTCCGGCCGCAGGTTGCGCAGGTAGCCGGTCAGCGCCTCGCTCTCGAACGATTCGAGCGCATGCACGTGGCGCTCGCCGAGCTTGCGGTACGCGATGCCCGCGACGAGCGCGAGCCGCTTGCAGCGGTTGATCGCATCGGCCGCGACCGCGATGAACTGCTGCGGATTCACGCGGAAATCGTCGAGCCGGCCGCTGTCGGCGAGGATCGTCGCGAGCGAGCGACGCGTGAGCTGCGTGCGGTCCTGCAGCTCGGTGAGCAGGTCGGGCAGCGGCAATTCGCCTTCGTCGAGCAGCACGGTGCCGGCGCCGGCCACCTCGATCGCCTCGATGCCGGCCTTGCCGATGTCGATCTCGGCCTTGCGCCACTGCAGCCGCGCCCGTGCGATGTCCGGCGCGTCGCGCAACGCGGCCGTGCAGTCGCGCACCAGCTTCGCGTTGTCGAACTCGACGCGGTACACGGTGCGATGGCGAATGCGATCCCACAGCGCGCGGAAATCCTCGCCGAACACGACGGCCTTGCCCGACGCATCGCGCCGCAACGCGATCGCGCGGCGCTCGTCGGCGTTGCGCACCGCGAAGCGGCCGGACAGCTTGCGCAGCGTCGCGACGATCGGCGCGCGCAGCCGCTCGAACGCGTCCGGCAGCACGAGCGCGCTCTGGCGCAGCGCATCCTTCAGCCGGTCGAGCACCTTGCCCTGCGCGTCGACGTAGCCCTGCTCGTGCAGATGGTTCCACAGCACGCGCGACAGCTCGATGCCGAGCGCATGCGCGGGGCCGTCGTCTTCCTGCACCGGCAGCGCCGCGAACTGGTGTTGCTCGACGATCCCGAAACGGATGCCCGTATCGGCCTCGATTTCCTTCTGCAGGTTTTCCGCGAACGACTCGTAGCGCTCGGTCGCGATCACGGTGAGCGTGTTCACGCCCGCGTCGCGCACGCGTTCGCCGTCCTGGTCGACGGCGAGGCGCAGCCCGCGGCCGAGCGTCTGACGGCGCTCGCGTTCGGTCTGGATGTCGCGCAGCGTGCATATCTGGAACACGTTCGGGTTGTCCCAGCCTTCCTTCAGCGCCGAGTGCGAGAAGATGAACTTCAGCGGCGTGTCGAACGACAGCAGCGCTTCCTTCTCGCGCATGATCAGGCCGTATGCGCGCTCCGCGTTCTCGCGGGCCGCCGCGCTGCTTTCGCTCGTGTCGGTCCAGCCGCCCTTGCGGTCGATCGAGAAGTAGCCGTTGTGCGCACGCTCGACCTCGAGGGCGATGTCGACGCCGTCGAACAGCGCACGGTAGGCCGGTACGCGGGCCGCGCGCGCATATTCCTCTTCGAAGATCAGCGCGTAGTCGCCCTTCACGGGCATGCCGTTCTCGTCGTAGCGGCGATAGCGCTCGACCGAGTCGACGAAGAACAGCGACAGCACCTTCACGCCGCGCTCGGCCAGACGCAGCTCCTTGTCGAGATGCTCGCGGATCGTGCGGCGGATCATCTCGCGCTGCACGGCGAGCGTGTCGATGTCGCCGAACGCCTCGCCGAGCGACAGGAACGCCTCGCCTTCCGGATGGCGCAGCTCGACGTATTCGGCGCCCTTGACCGCATGCACTTCGCCGATCCGCAGCCCCGCATACAGCGCGCGCTTGGTCAGGCGCTCGAGATCGTCGCCGTCGGTGGCCGACACGATCTGGCGCTTCACACCGGCCGCCGTCGCGACGTCGAGTTCGACGCGCGCGCTGATCGCGCCGCGCCGGTTCGACACGCCGACGAGCCGCACGTACGGCTTGTTGTGCGCATCCTCGACGATCGCCGACGCGATCTCGATCTGCTTGACGAGCTTGCGCTCGTACGCGTCGACCGCATCGAGCCGGTACACCATGTGGTGACGGTCGACGTGGGTGGCCGAATAGCGCAGCGTGCAGAGCGGCGCCATCGCGGCGAGCGCTTCGCGCCCGCGCCCTTCGAGGCCGCCGTCGACGCTTTGCGGCTCGTCGACGATCACGATCGGTCGCGTCGCGCGGATCAGGTCGATCGGCTTCTCGCCGCCGGTCTTCTCGCTGTCCTTGTAGAGGTTGTTGATCTCTTTCTTGTTGATCGCGGCGACCGTCATCACCATGATCTGGATCGCCGCGCTCGCCGCGAAGTGGCGCACCTGGCCGAGCTTCGCGGAGTCGTACAGGAAGTAGTCGTACGGCACGCCCGCGTACAGCGCGCGGAAGTGATCCTCGGTGATCGCGAGCGTCTTGTGCACGCCTTCCTTGATCGCGATCGACGGCACGACGATCACGAATTTCGTGAAGCCGTAGCGGCGGTTCAGCTCGAAGATCGTGCGCAGGTACACGTAGGTCTTGCCGGTGCCGGTCTCCATCTCGACGGTGAAGTCGCGCGAGCCGGGCAGGCCGGACGGCGGCAGCCCGCCGCGCAGCTGCACGTCGGCGAGATTGCGCGCGAGCGCGTCGTCGGTCAGCGACAGCCGGTTGCCGACGCCTTGCTCCGACACCGCGAAGCCGAGCGAGCCTTGCGCGGCGGCCGTCGTGCCGGGCGCGGCGTTCGCGAGCACGCTGAAGTCGCCGCGATACGATTCCTGGCCGCGAAACAGGTCGCAGACGGCGTCGATCGCCTCGCGCTGGTAGTCGAGATCCGCTTCGAAATGCAGCCGCATCACAGGCTCCGCACGCGCTTCACGCCGTGCTGTTCGAGCAGCGCGGCGAGATTGAGCTTCGCGACGTCGTCGACGAAGCCGCTGTCGCGGAACAGGCACGTGACGTCGCGCGACGCGCCGGTGGCGTCGAGCAGGTCGACGATGCCGTCGGCGAGCGGGCCCGCGTCGTCGCGCGACAGGCGCGCATCGAAGCACGCGACGATCGCGCGCCCGATCAGGTGCACCGTCTTGCCGGCCACCTGGTGATGCTCGACCGGCGTGCACAGGTCGAGGCCGAGCTTGAGCGTCAGCTCGGCGAGCAGGTCGTCCTCGGTGCGGCCGGTCTTCACGTGTTCGACGGACGCGAACAGCGCATGGTCGAAGTCGTCGCGGCGCGGGTCCCACTCGATCACGTTGGTCGTGTCGAGCCGGTACACGCGAAAGCCGAGGTCGCCATAGCTTTCCGGATAGTCGCGCGCGACCTGCTGCGCGGCGCGGCGCAGGCGTTCCTTCGTGATTTCGGCGAGCGTCAGCGGTTTTTTCAGCTTCGCGCAGAAATCGGCGGCGGCCGTCTGCGTCTTGTCGCGGCGGTCGAGCGCCTCGGGCAGCTGCACGAGGATGTAGCGGCGCGCGCCGCCGTCGGTCGCGTTCACCTGCATGACTGCGTGGCCGGTCGAGCCGGAGCCGGCGAAGCAGTCGAGCACGATGTCGTCGCCGCGCGTGCACCAGCCGATCACGGCCGCCGCGAAGTCGACCGGCTTCGGCAGGTCGAACGGGATGCCGAGCGTCTTCAGCAGCGCGTCGTCGGAGCCGGCGAACGGCAGCACCGACGGCACGTTCTCGTACATGTTTTCGTCGAGGTAGTAGATCCGCTGCGGCTGCGTGGTTTCATCCGGGCCGAATTCGATCTGGCCGCGTTCGAGCAACGCCTGCATCGTCGCCGGCGGGTTGCGCCAGCCGCGCGCCGGCATCGCGCACGGCTTGCCGGTGACCGGGTGGATCAGCGGCGTGAAATATTCTTCGGGCGCCTTCTTCTTGTTCGGCCAGGCCATCGACACGAGGCGGTACACGCGGCCTTCCGCCGACAGCCGGTCGTACATCACCTCGCCGCCGGACAGGTTGGTCTGCGCCTTCATCCACGCGCGGTACGCCTTCTGCGCGTCCTTCGGGTTGCCGCTGCGGTACACCGCGTCGTGCGCGGCGTCGAGCATGCGCTGCGCGTTGCGCTTCGGGCGCTTGAGCGGCGCCCGTTCGAGCAGCGTCTCGGCGTTGCGCGCGAACAGCACCAGCGATTCGTGCTGGTACGCGACGCCGCGCGCGTCGCCCTTCGGGTTGCGCTTGTCCCACACGGCCACGCCGAGCTCGTTTTCCTCGCCGAAGATCTCGCGCAGCATCAGCACCAGCGCATGCACTTCGTGCTCGTCGATGTGCACCGCGATCAGCCCTTCGTCGGACAGCAGCGCGTGCGCGAGCTTCAGGCGCGGATACATCATGTTCAGCCAGTCGGTGTGGAACCGGCCGTTCGCCTCGGTGTTGGTGCTGCGCTTCACGCCGGCTTCGGTCTGGCCCGTCATCGCCAGGTAGTGGCGGATGCTGTCGCTGAAGTCGTCCGGATAGACGAAATCGCTGCCGGTGTTGTACGGCGGATCGATGTAGACGAGCTTCACCTTGCCGGCGTAGCTCTTGTGCAGCAGCTTCATCACGTCGAGGTTGTCGCCCTCGATCACCAGATGGCGCGTGTCGTCCCACGCGACGCTGTCGTCGGGGCAGGGCCGCAGCGTGCCCGTCGACGGCGTGAGCGCGGCCTGGCGCGCGGCGCGCTTGCCGTGCCAGTGGAAGCCGTAGCGCTCGTCGGCGTCGCCGACCGTGCGCTCGCCGACCAGCGCCTTCAGCACGTCGACGTCGACCGACGCGCCGTGCGGGCCTTCGGTCACGAGTTCGGGGAACAGCGCCTTCAGGCGCGCGACGTTGTCGGCGGTGAAATCCGTCGACATCGCCTGCGGGCTGGCCGCATCGAGTTTCTGCATCGTCTTTTCCATCGGAACCCGGCCGCGCGCGCCAGGACGTCGGGCGCGCTCACGGCACCGGCGGCAACGGCCGCCCGGGCAAACCCGAAACGCTAGCGAGTCGGTCGGCGCAGGTCAAGCGCCGATGTGGGCCGGGCGCGTGCGCATCGGCCGCGATCGCCCGCCGGACGGGCCGCGAGCGGGTTCGGGCCGGTTGTCGCACGGGGCGGCCGGCGGGCGCGCGACGGCGCCGCGAAAAGGCTGAAACAGGACGAAAAAAAGGGCACGGTCGGCGCAAAGCGCCGGCGTGCCCGCATGGAGAATCCCGGATGGAGGGTGCGGCAGGGCCCGGCGGGCCCCGCCCGGATGACCGCCTCGGGTCAGAAGCGCGTGCGGATGCCCGACGTCAGTTCGAGCTGGTTCTTCGCGCCGAACGTCGACGACACCGTGTAGCCGCCGTGCAGCTTCATGTAGTCGCCGGCCAGGTACACCTCGGTGCGCTTGCTCAGGTGATAGAACACCGACCCGTAGATCGTCTCCTTGAAGCCGTTGGCGACGCCGTTGGTCAGGCTGAACGCGCCGAGGTTGGCGTTCGGCGTGAAGCCGTCCGCGTTGTTCGCGGCGTTCTTGATGCGCATCTGCTGGTAGCCGAGCTCGTAGTCGAGCGCGCCCTTCGGCGCGATCTTCATCGACACCGTCCACGAATCGTCGTGGCGCTGGCCGAGCGGGCCCTGGTCGCCGTTGTAGCGGAAGTAGCCGGCATTCAGGCGCACGATGTCGAACGTGTAGTTGCCGCCGACCGAGAACGTCTGGTTCCGGAAGCCGTTGTGGTTCACGTGGTTGTAGAAGCCCGACACGGCGAACGGCCCGCCGTTGTAGCCGAGCGCGGCCTGGTACGCGGAGCCGGTCGCGAACGACGTCGAGTTGCTGAACTGGTAGCCGGCGCTCGCGAAGATGCCGTTGCTGAACAGCTTCTTCCACGCGACGCCGTTGTTGTAGCGCGTGCCGGTCGGGCCGGCCGCGTAGAAGATCATCTGCTTGAAGTTGTTCGAGTTGGTCCAGCCGCCTTCCTCGGTCGACAGCTTCGCGGAGCCGTACGCGTCGCCGTAGATCGTCGCCGCATCGCGCGCGATCGTGTTCTGGAAGCCGGCCGTCAGCTTGCCGAAGCGCTCGTCCTCGACGCCGACCCACGCGTCGCGGTCGAAGATCTGGCCTTCGTCTTCCATCTGGCCGTTCGCGACCACGAATTCGCTTTCCAGGCGGAAGATGATCTTCGTGCCGCCGCCGATGTCTTCGGCGCCTTTCAGGCCCCAGCGGCTGCCGCTGAACCACGGTTCGCCTTCGTTGCCCATCCCGATCACGTGCTTGCCGTTCGCATCGGCATGGGTCCGGTAGGTCGGAAAGCTCAGGTCCATCAGGCCGTAGAGCTGCACGCTCGACTGCGCATGCGCGTGGCCGGCGCACAGGCCCGCCGCCGCGATGGAAAGGGCAAGGGTTTTTCGTTTCAAGATCGTCTCCTCCGAGCTGCCGCATTGAAATCCGGTCGTTGGCAGTACGTAATGTATGCCGACTCTTGCCGGCCACAGCGAGCGGGCCGACGCATAGCATCGTAGAGGGGGCAATCCTTCACGGCGCTTTCCCGGCGGAAAGAATCGGATCGGTGAAAACACCGAACGCGCAGCCATCACGGATCGGGCACGCGAGCGGAAGCGGTTCTGCCGGACGTCGGGCAGGCTTCGACGATGATTCGCGCTACGAATTGATATGCGGAAGGCGGGAAGCGCGCCGCGTCAATCGTGCGCGCTCTTCATGCGCAGGATGTAGCCGAGCCCGCGCAGCGTGATGATCTCGGCCGTGCTGCCGGCGAGATGCTTGCGCAGCCGGTGGATGTAGATGTCGATCGCGTCGGCGCTGGGCTCGTCGTCGAGCGCGAACACGCTGTCCATCAGTCGCGCCTTCGACACCGTCTTGTTCTGCTGCAACATCAGCGTTTCGAGGATCGCGTGCTCGCGGCGGCGCAGCGCGAGCACCGCGTCGCCGCAGCGGAATTCGCGCGTGCCGAACGCATAGACGAGGTCGCCGCACACGAGCTGGGTCGTGCCGACGCCGGCCTGCCGGCGGATCAGCGCACGGATGCGCGCCACCAGCTCGCGCGACTCGAACGGCTTCACGACGTAATCGTCGGCGCCCGCGCCGAAGCAGTCGACCTTGTCGTCGACCGAGCCGTGCGCGGTCAGCATCAGCACCGGCACGTTGTCATTGCGGCGCCGCAGCCGTGCGAGCACTTCCTTGCCGCTGATGCCGGGCAGGCGCATGTCGAGCAGCACCGCGTCGTAGCGTTCGGTCTTGAGCACCGTGTCGGCCCGTTCGCCGTCGCCGACGCAGTCGACCGCGAAATCCTCGCCGCGCAGCAGGTTCACGATCCAGTGCGCGAGCTCGGCGTTGTCTTCGACCAGCAAAAGTTTCATGACGGCGTTCTCTTCAATCGAAAGCGGGCAACCGCACGGTCACGACGATCCCGCGATTGCCGGGCCCCGGCGCGAGCGACACGCTGCCGCCGTGCGCCTGCGCGATCTCGCGGACGATCGCGAGCCCGAGGCCCGAGCCCTCGGTGTCGGCCGACACGCGGTAGAACCGCTTGAATACGTGCGGTCGCGCTTCGGCCGGGATGCCGGGGCCGTCGTCGACCACGTCGAGCACGATCGCCTCGCCGTCGCGCCGCGCGCAGACCGTCACGCAGCCGCCCGGCTGGGTGTAGCGCACCGCGTTGTCGACGAGGTTCATCACCAGCGCGGTGAGCAGGCTGTCGCTGCCCGCGACGTCGAGCCGCTCGCCGAGATCCGCGCCGAGGTCGATGTCGCGCCGCTGCGCGAGCACGATCGTCTCCTCCAGCACGCTCGACACCACCGCGGCCAGGTCGACGCGCTGGGTCAGGAGCGTCGACGGCGTCGCTTCCGCGTGCGCGAGCAGCAGCAGCTTGTCGGTCACGTCGGCCATCTTGCGGCTGCTGCGCTGCATGCTGTCGAGCACCGACGCGAGTTCACGATCGTCGTTGCCGCGCTGCTGCGCGTACTGGATCTGCGTGTCGAGCACCGCGATCGGCGTGCGCAGCTGGTGCGCGGCATCCGCGATGAAGCGGCGCTGCGTGGCCGTGTGCGTGTTCAGGCGCGCGATGCACTGGTTGATCGCGTCGACGATCGGCCGCAGTTCGTATTGCAGCCGCTCCGGGCGGATCGGCTCGAGTTCCATCGGCCCGCGGTCGGCCACGTCGTCCTTCAGCTTCATCAGCGGGCGCAGCTCGAAGGTGAGGCCGAGATAGACGAGCACCACCGCGAGCACCAGCATCAGCGACAGGCGCACGAGCTGCGGCCGCCAGATCGTCGCGACCATCGCGCCGTACGAACGCGTCGTTTTCGCGACGACCACGGTGACCGTCTCGACCTGCCCCTCGTCGTACAGCTGGCGGTCGTAGGCCACCGCGCGCAGCGGCACGCCGTCGAGCGACGTGTCGTACAGCGTCGGCTCGATGCCGTGCCGCGCGGGCAGGTCGAGCGCCGGATTGCCGGCGAGCAGGCGGTCGTGGCCGTCGACCACCTTGTAGAACACCGAGTCGCCCGACGGCGATTCGAAGATCTCCAGCGCGGCGGGCGGCACATCGGCCGCCGGCCGGCCGTTGCGCCATTCGACGTCCTCGCCGATCGTGCGCGCGGACGCGACGAGCGCGCTGTCCTGCACGAGCGCGGCCGTGGTCCGCGCGGTGTCGTACGACATCGCGCCGGCGATCAGCACGAATACCGCGAGCGGCAGCAGCAGCCACCACAGCAGTCGTCCGCGCAGGCTGTGCGCCATTCTGTTGCGCTCCTTCCCGGAAATGCCGAACCGCGCCGGGGTCGCCGGCGCGGTCGGGGTGTCATGTCAGGCGCCGGCGGGCGGCGCTCAGAACGCCGCGGGGCGCCACTTCAGCAGCCGCTTCTCGATCCGCGTCAGCAGGTAGTCGGCGGCCAGCGCGACCACGGCCAGCACGATCATCGCCGCGAACACGCCGCTCGCGTTGAACGCGCCCTGGGCGGTGGAGATTAACAGCCCGATCCCCTGCTTGGAACCCAGGAATTCGCCGACCACCGCACCGACCAGCGCGAAGCCGAAGCTCACGTGCAGGCTCGCGAGAATCCAGGAGAGCGCGGACGGGATCACGACCGACGTGGTGATCTGCCGGCGCGACGCGCCGAGGATCTGCGCGTTCGCGATCAGGTAGCGATCCGCTTCGCGCACGCCCTGGAACGCGTTGCCGAACACGACGAAGAACACCATCACGACGGCCAGCGCGATCTTCGACGCCATCCCGAGGCCGAGCGCGATCACGAACACCGAGCCGAGCACGACGCGCGGAATCGAGTTCGCGATCTGGATGTACAGGCCGAACACGTCGGCCATCAGCTTGTTGCGGCCGAGCACGATCCCGCAGATCACGCCGGCCACCGAGCCGATCAGGAAGCCGATCGCGGTTTCCTCGAGCGTGACCCACACCTGCGTGAGCAGCGGACCCTGCGACGTGCCGTTCACGAACCAGTCCTGGATCTGCGCGAAGATCAGCGACGGCATCGAGAAGAAGAACGGATCGATCCATTTCAGCCGGGCGGCGAGTTCCCACCCGCCCAGCACGATCACGAGTACGGCGATCCGCAGCGTGACGATCAGCGTGCGCCGGCGGCGCAGCCGGCGTTGCGCGGCGCGCTCGTCGTCCTCGAGCGTGGTCGCCGGAAGGGCGGTGGTGGGAAGCGTCATGTCGGTCATGCTCCTGTCCTTGCTGTTTCTTGCCGGTGCTTGTCGTGCGGCGTATGCGTCAGCCGATCTGCACTTCTTCGCGCAGGTCGTGCCAGATGTCCTTGGAAATTTCGATGAAGCGTGCGTCGTAGCGCACTTCCGACATGACGCGCGGGCGCGGCAGGTCGATTTCATACACGCGCTTGAGCGTCGCGGGGCGGGCGGTCAGCACGAACACGCGGTCGGCGAGCGCGATCGCTTCCTCGAGATCGTGCGTGACGAACACGACCGACCCCTTGTTCGCGGACCACAGCTGCAGCAGCTCGTCCTGCATCAGCGTGCGGGTCTGCATGTCGAGCGCGGAGAACGGCTCGTCCATCAGCAGGATCTCCGGCTGGTTGATGAAGGTCTGCGCGAGCGCGACGCGCTTTCTCATCCCGCCGGAGAGCTGGTGCGGGTAGTGTTTGGTGAACTTGTCGAGGCCGACCTTGCGGATCCACTCCTCGGCCTGCGCGTACGCGACGTCCTTCGAGCGGCCGCGAAACAGCGGGCCGGCCGCGACGTTGTCGATCACGTTGCGCCACGGGAACACGGCGTCGGCCTGGAACACGAAGCCGATGCGCGGGTCGATCCCGTCGACCGGGCGGCCCATCACGCGGACTTCGCCCGACACGGGCTTGAGCAGCCCGGTGATCAGGTTCAGCGTGGTCGACTTGCCGCAGCCGGTCGGGCCGACGATCGCGATGAATTCGCCGCGCGCGACGCTCATGCTGAAGTCGCGCAACGCGACGGTGGCCTTGCCTTCCGGCGAAATGAAGCGGCACGACACATTGCGAAACTCGATCGCCGGTGTGCTCGGGGAGACTGCCTGATTCATCGCATCGATCCTGCGGGTGAGGAGGGCGTCGCAGTGGCGGCGCCGGGCCGGTCAACCGGGCCGGAACGGGGAACGCCCGGCGGCGGGATCGCCGCCGCCGGCGTCGCGGCTTACTTTGCGTTCACGAAATCGTTCGTATAGGTGCGCGCCAGGTCGATGTGCTTGCCCTTCACCGACGGATTGAACGCCGACAGCACCTTCAGCACGGTCGCCGGGCCGTCGGCCGGCATCTTGCCGTCGGCCGTGTACATCGGCAGCGACGCCTTCAGCGCGGTCACGTACAGCGCCTTGTCCTTCTGGTAGTCGGCCGGCATCTTCGCGGCGATTTCCTCGGCGCTGTGCGTGTGGATGAACTGCATCGTCTTCGCGAACGCGTGCGCGAGCTTGGTCGCCTCCGCCTTGTGCGCATCGGCCCACGCCGACTGCACGTACAGGCTCGCGGCCGGGTAGGTGCCGCCGAGCGCGGCGCGCGTGCCGTCCAGCGTGCGCAGGTCGACCAGCACCTTCGCGTCGCCCATCTTCTCGAGCGCGGACACCGTCGGCTCGGTCGTCATCCCGGCGTCGATGCGGCCCTGCTTGATCGCGGCGATGAAGCTCGCGTCGGCGCCGACCGGCAGCATCGTGTACTGCGTCGACGGCACGCCGTGCTGCAGCGCAAGGTATTGGGTGAGGAAGCTCGTCGACGAGCCGAGGCCCGTCACGCCGAGCGTCTTGCCCTTCGCGTCGGCCATCGACTTGAAGGTCGGCGCGGCCTTGGTCGAGACCATCTCGACTTCGCCCGGCACCTGGCCGAACACGGCGATCGCCTTCACGTCCTTGCCCTTGCTCTGCAGGTCGATGGTGTGATCGTAGAAGCCGACGACGCCTTGCACGGCGCCCGCGAGCAGCTCGTTCTCGGCGTCGACGCCGGCCGGCTGCGACAGCAGCTCGACGTCGAGCCCTTCGGCCTTGAAGTTGCCGAGCTCCTGCGTGAGCCGCGCGGGCAGGTAGATCAGCTTCGCGATCCCGCCGACCATGATCGTGATCTTGCCGCCGTCGTCGGCGAACGCGGGATGAGCGGCGAGCGCGCAGCTCAGGCTGGCTGCAACGGCGAGGGTGCGCAGGATGGGTCGCATCGGGGTCGTCTCCTTCGTTGTATTCGTATGGCGCGATGCTTGCTGCATCGTCATCACGAGTATAGGGAGGCGAAACCTTCCGCAACCTTTCGCGGGTCGGCGGTTCGTTTAGGGGTTTTCCAGCAACGGGGGCGGAATGGGGGCGACCGGCGCCGAAGCGGGTCGACAGGGGACCGCGGGGCGTCTAGCGCCAGCCGAGCAACACCCGCCCCGTCGCATCGAGCCCCATGTCGAACAGGTGCGACACGAACGGCACCAGGTTCGGCACCATCAGTTGCACGAGCAACAGCCCGACGAGCATCGTCACCGGAAAGCCGACCTGGAATACGCCGATCTGCGGCGCCGCGCGGTTCAGGATGCCGAGCGCGAGGTTCGCGATCAGCAGCGCCGCGACCACCGGCAGCGCGAGCAGCAGCCCCATCTCGAACACGACCGCGCCGAAGGTGGCGAGCGTGCGCCAGCCCGGCGCGTGCAGCAGGTCGCCCGACACCGGCAGCGACTGGAACGACGCGGCGAGCGCCGCGAACATCTGCAGGTGGCCGTCCACCGCGAGGAACGCGAGCATCGCGACCGCGTTCAGGAAACGGCCCATCACGGGTGTCGCGCCGCTCGTGTGCGGATCGAAGAAGGTCGCGAAGCCGAGGCCCATCGACAGCCCGATGAAGTCGCCGGCCGCCTCGACGGCCGCGAACACGAGCTGCATCGTGAAGCCCATCGCGACGCCGATCAGGAATTGCGTGACGAGGATCCAGATGCCCGGCGCGGAGAACACGGTGACGTCCGGCATCGCGCCGAGCGTCGGCGCGACGACCAGCGCCATGAACGCGGCCAGGCCGATCTTCACGCGCACCGGCACCGCCGCGTGGCCGACGACGGGCGCCGTCGCGACGAGCGCGAGCATTCGCACGAACGGCCACAGGAACGCCGTGAGCCAGCCGTTGAGCTGCGCGTAGGTAACCGAGAACATCGTCGCGGAACGGGGCTGCCGGCGCGCGGCTCAGCCGACGCCGAGTGTCGCGACGTGCAGCAGCGTCTGCCGCAGGTAGTCGAGCATCGTCGTCAGCATCCACGGGCCGGCGATCACGAGCGTCGCGGCGACCGCGAGCAGCTTCGGGATGAACGACAACGTCGCTTCGTTGATCTGCGTCGCGGCCTGGAACAGGCTCACGACGAGGCCGACCGCGAGCGCGACCAGCAGCAGCGGGGCCGCGAGCAGCAGGCCGACCATCATCGCCTGATGCGCGAGCGTCATCACTTGTTCGGGCGTCATCGCGTGATTCCTCCGCGGCTTACGTGAAGCTCTGCGCGAGCGAGCCGATCAGCAGCTGCCAGCCGTCGACCAGCACGAACAGCATCAGCTTGAACGGCAGCGACACGGTGGACGGCGACACCATCATCATCCCCATCGACATCAGCACGCTCGCGACGACCATGTCGATGATCAGGAACGGGATGAACACCGTGAAGCCGATCTGGAAACCGGTCTTCAGCTCGCTCGTGACGAACGCGGGCACCAGCAGCGACAGCGGCACGTCGTCGGGGCCCTGCATCGGCGCGGCCTTCGAGATCTTCGCGAACAGCGCGAGGTCGGTCTCGCGGGTCTGCTTCAGCATGAAGGTCTTGAACGGCGCGACGCCGCGCTGCACGGCCTGCTCCATCGGCATCGAGCCGTCGGAGAACGGCTTGTAGCCGTCGTTGTACGCGCGGTCGAGCACCGGCGACATCACGAAGAAGGTGAGGAACATCGCGAGGCCGACGAGCACCTGGTTCGGCGGCGTCGTCGCGGTGCCGAGCGCCTGGCGCAGCAGCGACAGCACGATGATGATGCGCGTGAAGCTCGTCATCATCAGCAGCATCGCCGGCAGGAACGACAGCATCGTGAGCAGCAGCATCGTCTGCACGCTCAGCGAATAGGTGGTGCCGCCGTGCGGCCCCGGGCTCGCGTTGAACGCGGGCAGGCCGTTCGCCTGCGCATACGCGAGCGCAGGGGCGAGACAGAGGATCAGCACGGGCGCGACGCGCGCCGCGCGACGCAGGAATGCGTGTTTCATCGGAATGCGGAGACTGGAAGAGGGCGCGGCGCCATGTCAGCGGTCCTTGCCACGCCCGAGGCGTTTCGCGGCTTCGCCGGCGAGCGCGTCGCGAAACCGCGAGCCGAACGTGCCGGGCAGGCCGGCGTCGGGCGCGTCGGCCGGCGCCGACCCCGCGGTCGCGGTGGTGGCCATCGAACCGGCCGGCAGCGTATGCAGCAATCGCACGTTGCCCGGCGCGACGCCGAGCACGAGCCAGGTATCGCCGATCTCGACGATCGTCGCGCTTTCCTTCGCGCCGAGCCCGACGCTCGACACGACCTTGAGCGGGCCGCCGCGCCGCGCGGGCTGGAAGCCGAAGCGGCGTGCGAGCCACGCGCACGCGAACACGAGGCCGATCACGACCGCGAGCCCGACGAGCGTCTGCAGCACCGCGCCGATGCCGAGCGACGGCGCGGCCGAACCGACCGTCACGCTCGACGCGATCGAACCGGGGTGGTTCACCGCGTTCATGTCCGCGGCGCCGGCCGGCGCGCACACGAGCGACGCGACGACGGCAAGCACCGTCGCCGCCATCGCGCGGCACACACGCTGGCCGGGCTTGACGACGTTCATCGATTCAGCTTCCGGATACGTTCCGCCGGCGTGATGATGTCGGTGAGGCGAATGCCGAACTTGTCGTTGACCACCACGACTTCGCCTTGCGCGATCAGGCAGCCGTTCACGAGCACGTCCATCGGCTCGCCGGCCATGCCGTCGAGCTCGACGACCGACCCCTGCGCGAGCTGCAGCAGGTTGCGGATCGCGATCTTCGTGCGGCCGAGCTCCACGGTCATCTTGACCGGGATGTCGAGGATCATCTCGATGTCATTGTGCGTCGAGCTCGCCGCGGCCTTCGACAGCGGCTGGAACACGCCGGCGCCCGTCGCCCCGGCCGCCACCGGCTGCTGGTTCTGCTCGGCGAGCGCGGCCGCCCAGTCGTCCATGCCCGGATCCTCGTCGGCCGCGGCCGGCGCCTGCGCGTCGGCGGCCGACGCCGCGAGCGCTGCATCGGCCATCGCCTGCATGTCGTCGTCGGGCGTCTGGTTCAGCTCACTCATATCCACCTTCCTTCATCGAATCGCTCGCGCCGATCATCTTCTGCACGCGCAACGCATATTGACCATTGAAAATTCCGTAGCCGCATTCCATCACCGGCACGCCGTCGACCTTCGCGGTGATCGTGTCCTCGATCTCGAGCGGCAGCACGTCGCCCGCGCGCAGGTTCAGGATCTTCTCGAACGTCGACGAGATCTCGGCGAGATTCGCGGTCAGCTCGACCTCGGCGGCCTGCACCTGCTGCGACAGCACGCGCACCCAGCGGCGGTCGACTTCGAGCGCCTCGCCCTGGATCGGCGAGCTGAGCACGTCGCGGATCGGCTCGATCATCGAGTACGGCATGCAGATGTGCAGCGTGCCGCCCGTCGGCCCGAACTCGATCGAGAACTGCGTGACGATCACGATCTCGTTCGGCGTCGCGACGTTCGCGAACTGCGTGTGCATCTCCGAGCGCACGAATTCGAACTGCAGCGGCCGCACGCTCTTCCACGCGGTCGTGTAGTGCTCGAACACGAGGTTCAGCAGCTTGCCGATGATCCGCTGCTCGGTGGCCGTGAAGTCGCGGCCCTCGACGCGCGTGTGAAAGCGCCCGTCGCCGCCGAACAGGTTGTCGACGACGAAGAACACGAGGTTCGGGTCGAACACGAACAGCGACGTGCCGCGCAGCGGTTTCACGTGCACCAGGTTCAGGTTGGTCGGGATCGGCAGGTTGCGGGTGAATTCGCTGTACTTCTGCACCTTCACCTGGCTGACGGAGATTTCCGCCGTACGCCGCATGAAGTTGAAGATGCCGATCCGCAACAGGCGCGCGAAGCGGTCGTTGATGATCTCGAGGCCGGGCATCCGGCCGCGGACGATTCGCTCCTGCGTCGCGATGTTGTAGGGGCGGACGCCCGATGTGTCGCGCTGCTCGTCGACTGCATCGGTTTCGCCCGTGACGCCCTTGAGGAGGGCATCGACCTCCTCCTGGGACATGAACTCCTGGTGACCCATACGCGCTCCTTTCGCAGCCGCGTTACTGGACGACGAACTCGGTGAACAGGACGTCGTCGACCTTCGCGCGCTGGTTGCCCGGCTGCGTCGGCTGCTCGATCAGCTCCCGCAGCTCCGTCGCGAGCGAACGTTTGCCGTCCGGCGTCGCAAGCTCCTCGGGATGCTTGTTCGACAGCGCGAGCAGGATCCGGCTGCGGATTTCCGGCATCCGCGCGGTCAGTTGCTCCTGCGCCTTCGGGTCGGTGAGTTTCAGCGACAGGCCGACGCGCAGGTAGTGCTGCGCGCCGTCGTCGGACTGCAGGTTCACGGTCAGCGGGTCGAGCGGGAAGAACACCGGCGCGGCCAGCGGCGCCGGCTCGGCGGGCGCGCTCGCGTGGCCGACGCCTGCTTTGCCCAGGAACACGTACATGCCGCCGGCGGCGGCGGCAGCCGCGCCCAGCGCGATGACGGCGATGAGCGCGATGCGCTTGAACTTGCCGGACGAAGCCGGCTTGTCGGCGGTCGGGTTTGCGGTCGTGGCCATGTGAATGCGTGCGTGATGTCTCGTAGCATGCATTGTTCGGCATCCGGGCCGAGGCCGATGGGCGGAAAAGAGGGGGGAATTGCGGCTATCTCAGCCGATTGTCGGCCGGCGCGGCTCGATGCAGGGCAGGAACGGCGGGGAAACGATCCCCGGGGAGGAGCGGAGTGCGGCCGGCGGGAACAGACCGTCAGGCGAGGAACGCGGCAGGGCGGCGAGCGGCGCCCGCCCGCGCATCCGTCGTCAGATCGGCAGCAGCGTGAGCAGCGGCGCGATCAGCACCATCGCGACGCCCGCGATCATCATCGTCAGGCTCGACACGACGCCTTCCTCGCTGCCGATCTCGCGCGCCTTCGCGGTGCCCACACCGTGGGCGGCCGCGCCGAACAGCGCGCCGCGCGCGAGCCGCGTGCGCATCGGCACGAGCGCCAGCACGAGTTCGCCGAGCAGCATCCCGCAGATGCCGGTCGCGATCACGAACAGGGCCGTGAGGTCCTTCGGCGCATGGATCTTGTCGGACACGGCGAGCGCGAACGGCGTCGACACCGAGCGCGTCATCAGCGAGCGCTGCAGCTCGGGCGACAGGTGCAGCAGCTTCGCGAGCAGCAGCGACCCGCATACGCCCGCCGCGATCCCGACCGCGACGCCGACCGACAGCGACAGCCAGTGGCGACGGATCAGGTCGCGATAGTCGTAGATCGGCACCGCGAACGCGATCGTCGCCGGGCCGAGCAGCCACATCAGCCAGCGCGTGTCGCGGAAATAGACCGAATACGGGATGCCGGTCAGCAGCACGAGCAGCACCAGCACGCCCGGCACGAACACGAGCGGCGAGAACAGCAGCGTCTTCTTGTACGCATAGAGCCGCTTCGACGCGAAATACAGCACGACGGTCAGCACGAAGCAGCCGACGGAGATCGCGGTATTCACCCGGTCGGCGGGCAGGTTCGATAGCGCGGCGAGCATGAACGGCTCCGGCTCAGTGCGCGATGGCGCTCAGGCGCGCGCGGCGGCGTTCCGCGAACACGCGCTGCGCGGCGAGCCGGCGTTCGAGCTTCGCGGCGAGATCGACCGCGACGGCCACCGCGACCATCACGAACGCGGTGCCGGCGAGCATCACCAGCGCGATGCGCCAGCCGTCCTCGCGGAACAGCCCGCCGTACTGCACGGCCGCGACGGCGGCCGGCACGAAGAACAGCAGCATGTCGGACAGCAGCCAGTTCGCGCCGTCCTTCACCCACGCCGGCGCGACGCGACCCGAGAACAGCAGCACGAGCAGCACCGCGAGGCCGATCACGCCGGACGGAATCGGCAGCCCGACCTTGCGCACGGCCCAGTCGACCGCCATCCACAGCACGCCGAGCGCGGCGGCCTGCAGCACGATCCGGCCCGTGTGCGCGAGGCTGCCCGAAGCAGCGGGGCGGGCGGCGGCAGTGGCGGTCGGCTTGTTCATGGCGGGCTCCATACAGATGTTTCTGTCAATGGAGCAAGTATAGGGTTTCCCCTAACCATAAATAAAATGACTTGTCTCTATCCTTGTCATTCCAATTCGGAATTCGCTTGCATTCAGCCGCACCAATCTGGGGAGTGATCGATGGAATTGCGCGCACTGCGGTACTTCGTCGAGGTGGTTCGTCAGCAGAGCTTCACCGCGGCGGCCGACAAGCTGTTCGTCACGCAGCCGACCATCAGCAAGATGGTGAAGGCGCTGGAAGACGAGATCGGTTCGCCGCTGCTGCTGCGCGACGGCCGGCAGATGGTGCTGACCGACGCCGGGCGGATCGTGTTCCAGCGCGGCCAGGACGTGCTGGCCGCGCAGGCGCAGCTGCAATCGGAGCTGAACGATCTCGGCACGCTCGGACGCGGCGAGCTGACGATCGGCATTCCGCCGCTCGGCGGTTCGCTGTTCACGCCGATCATCGCCGCGTACAAGCAGCGCTACCCGAACATCGAGCTGAAGCTGTTCGAGCAGGGCGCGCGGATGATCGAGGCCGCGCTGACGTCGGGCGAGCTGGAGCTCGGCGGGCTGCTGGAGCCGGTCGATCCCGGCACGTTCGAGCGGCTGCCGATGGTGCGCGCGCCGCTGTGGCTCGTCGCGCCGCGCGAGTCGCGCTGGGAGGACCACGCGGCCGTGCCGCTCGCGGATCTCGCGCGCGAATCGTTCGTGTTCTATGCGGAAAGCCTCGCGCTGCACGACGCGGTGCTCGATGCGTGCCGGCAGGCCGGCTTCACGCCGTCGATCGTGAGCCGCAGCGGCCACTGGGATTTCATGGCCGCGCTCGTGCATGCGGGCGTCGGCATCGCGCTGCTGCCCGAGCCGTATTGCCGGCGGCTCGACGCGGGGCAGTTCACGTGCCGGCCGATCGTCGAGCCGGAAATCACGTGGGCGATCGCGCTCGGCTGGCTGAAGAAGGGCTACCTGTCGCACGCGGCGCGCGCCTGGCTCGACGTCGCGCGGGCGACGCTGCCGCTCGCGCCGGCCGACGATCTCGCGTTCGGCGGCTTGCGGGCGCGGGAGTGAGGCAAGGACGAGACGTTCGGCACGCTGATTTCATTCAGTGCCGTCGAATCTGTTTCGAATCGTGTCGGCGTGCAACGCATCGAAATCCTCGGGGACCCGAATCTGCCCCTTCATGAATCCGACCCGCGATACCGGGGCAAGCGTCGGTGCCGAGGCAATCGGCACGACTTTGACCAGCGGCTTGCCGTCGTTCTCGATGACGAACGGTTCACCAGAACGAATTGCGTCATCGATCAAAAGCGACAGGTTCCTTGTCGCATCACGTAGGTCATAAGTCGGCATTTCACTGTTCCGCGAGTCCGGGTCGGCCAGCTTAGCTCTTTATCTATGTGGCGGACGCCGCATGGGCGGCGTGCCGGGAACCCGAACGCGACCGCCTCAATGCCCCATCGCCGGCCCCGCGCCCTTCTTGGGCTTCGTGATCCACACGAGCGCCGCGAGCGCGATGAACACGCCCGCCGACAGGTGGAAGAAGTCGTTGGTCGCCATCATGAAGCCCTGCTGCGTGACGAGCTGGTTGAGTTGCGCATTGGCCGTCTGCCCGACGATGCCGAGCTGCGCGAGCGCGCCCTGGTAGTCGGTCGTGTTCTGCGCGTAGACGCTCACCGATTCCGACAGCCGCGCATGATGGTAGATCGCGTCGTTCTCCCAGAACGTCGAGCTGGCCGCGGTGCCGATCGCGCCGGACAGCGTGCGCAGGAAGTTCGACAATCCCGACGCGCTCGCGAGCCGCTCGTCGGAGATGCTCGACAGCGTGATCGTCGTCATCGGCACGAAGAAGCACGCGACGCCGATGCCCTGCACGAGCCGCGGCAGGATCACGTGGTTGAACGGCACGTCGAGCGTAAACGTCGCGTTCCACAGCGACACGCCCGCGAACACGATGAACGCGAAGCTCGCGACCATCCGCAGGTCGAGCCGGTGCATGTTGCGGCCGATCAGCGGCGACAGCACCAGCGCGAGCAGCCCGACCGGCGCGGTCGCGAGGCCCGCCTTGCCGGCCGTGTAGCCCATCACCGTCTGCAGCCACAGCGGGAAGATCACGACCGAGCCGAAGAACGCCATGAAGCCGAACGAGATGATCAGCGCGCCGAGCGCGAAATTGCGGTCCTTGAACAGCGACAGGTCGACCACCGGCTCCTTCTCGGTCGCCTCCCACACGAGCATGAACGCGAGCGACACGACGGCGATCAGCGCGAGCGCGACGATGAACGACGAGTTGAACCAGTCGCGGTCCTTGCCGAGGTCGAGCATCATCTGCAGGCACGACACGCCGATCACGAGCAGCGCGAGGCCGATCGCGTCGATCCGCTGCTTCGACGTCTTCGTTTCGCGGCCGCGCAGCAGGAAGTACGCGCAGGTCGCCGAGAACACGCCGATCGGCAGGTTGATGTAGAAGATCCACGGCCACGTGTAGTTGTCGCTGATCCAGCCGCCCAGCAACGGGCCGAAGATCGGCGCGACGATCACCGTCATCGCCCATAGCCCGAGCGCGAGCCCGCGTTTCGCGGGCGGGTAGCTGCGCATCAGGATCGTCTGCGACAGCGGCACCATCGGCCCCGACACGAGGCCTTGCAGCAGCCGGAACGCGATCAGCGTCTCGAAGTTGGTCGCGAGGCCGCAGAGCGCCGACGCGATCGTGAACGCGAGCACCGACAGCGTGAAGAGGCGCACCTCGCCGACCCGGCGCGCGAGCCAGCCGGTGAGCGGCACCGCGATCGCGGACGCGACCGAGTACGACGAAATCACCCACGTGCCTTCGCTCGTCGCGACGCCGAGGCTACCCGAGATGGTCGGCACCGCGACGTTCGCGATCGACGTGTCGAGCACTTCCATGAAGGTGCCGAGCGCGAGCCCGACGGTCAGCAGCGCGAGTGCGCCGCCGGTCAGCGGTGCGGGTTCGGCGGCGGGGGAGGGGGCGGATGCCGTGGTGGCGGACATCGGAATCTCCTAGACGCGGCGCGCGCGACGCGCCGGCACAACGCACGGGCGCGCGACGCAGCGCGGCCCGGCCGGGTGGAATGAAAAAGGGAAAAAGCGGAGCGCGTGCCTCGTCATCTTCTGCCCAGACAGAGAAATAAGCGAATGCTTAACCTAGACATGAGGGCTCCGCGCACATCAGCAGTCGGGTTCGTCGGGCTTCGGGCAGCCGGTCGAGCCGGGCCCGTTGGCGATGAAACGCTGCAGCAGGCCGGTGAGCGTCGCCAGTTCGTCGGCCGAAAAGCCCTCCAGTTGCGCGTTGAGCGCGGTCGCGACCAGCGACGGCAGCGCCCGGGCGGCTTCGAGGCCGCGCTCGGTCAGCGTCAGCTCGATCATCCGGCGGTCCTGCTCGCTGCGCGCGCGTGCGACCAGCCCCTTGCGTTCGAGCCGGTCGAGCATGCGCGTCATCGAGCCGCTGTCGTACGACATCTTGCGGGACAGTTCGAACGGCGTGCGCGCGTAGCCGCGCGACAGCAGCAGGATCACGCCGATCTGCTGCGCGGTGAGGTCGAGCGGCTCGAGCGCGCGATCCATCCGCTCGACGAGCGCCTGCTTCGCCTTCGACAGGTAATAGCCGAGGCTCGTTTCCAGCGCGATGTTCTCGGGATCGTAGAGGCCGCCGGTCATACGATTGCGCGCGCAGCAATAGTGCGTTTCGGGTTAAAACGCGCCCAGTATCTTGAAAAATGATTGCTTAGTCAATATTATTTGAGTCAACCAGTTACGACGTGCATGTTGCACTGCCGGAGACTATGTTCTGACCGATTGGCCCGCGCTGCCGGGCACCCGAGGACGTTCGCGATGCTGTTCCTGAAAAATGCCGCCGGCGCGCTGCGCCGCAACCTGACCGATACCGCTCATCATGTGTTCTCCGGGCCGCACCGCGGCTGGAAGATCGCGCTGTACGTGACGATGCTGGTCGTGCCTGGCGGCTCGCTCGCGGCGCTCGGGTTCGCATGGTTCGATCATCGCCGGCAGCGCAACGCGAAGGGCGGCGCCCGCCGTACGAGCCAGCCGGCCGTGACGGAGCCGTCGACATGGCGGGCCGCCGCCGAACCCGTCCCGGTGCCCGTGCGCTGCCACTGACGCTGCACCGCTCCCGCCGCTCTCCGCACGATCCTGTCTGATCGCCGGCCGCGTCACGCGCGGCCGGTGTCGTACGCCCGTTCGCACGCCCGTTTTCCCGCAAGCCGGCCGTAATGGCCGGTAAACCGGCCGGCCGCGCCGGTAACACATTCGGGCTGTCGCCCACCGTACCCTTAGGGCTGCGCAGCTTTCCCGCCGTCAGTTACCATTTGTCCGCCAGCGGCATGACGACCGCATCGCGCGGCGCCGCTCGCCGGCCGTCACGCCCAGACAGGAAAACCACCATGCCGTACGCCCCCCTCCCGCGCGCCGTTCGCCCGCTGAGCGCCGCCGTCGCCATCGCGACGGCCGTGCTGCTCGCCGGCTGCGCCGTCGGGCCCGACTATCACCGGCCCGACACGTCGATCCCCGCCGCCTTCAAGGAAGCGCCGGCCGGCTGGAAAGTCGCGCAGCCCGCCGATCGCGCCGACCGCGGCCCGTGGTGGACGGTCTACAACGATCCGCAGCTCGATGCGCTGATCGGCAAGCTCAACGCGTCGAACCAGACCATCGCGCAATCGGCGGCCGCCTACCGGCAGGCGCGCGCGCTCGTCACCGAGGCGCGCGCCGCGTATTTCCCGACCGTCGGGCTGACCGCATCGGGCTCGCGCGCGCGGACGCCGCGCACGTCGCTGTCGTCGGGTTCGTCGTCGAATTTCGGCAGCGGGTCGACCGGGTCGATCAACAACAGCTACAGCGTCGGCCTCGACGCCAGCTGGGAACCCGACCTGTGGGGCAAGGTGAGCCGCACCGTCAGCGCGCAGCGCGCCGGCGAAGCGGCCGCCGCGGCCGATCTCGCGAACGCGCGGCTGTCGCAGCAGGCGCTGCTCGCGCAGACCTACTTCCAGTTGCGCACGTCCGATGCGCTGCAGAAGCTGCTCGACGACACCGTGCAGTCGTACCAACGGTCGCTGCAGCTCACGCAGAACCAGTACGCGCAGGGCGTCGCCGCGCGCGCGGACGTGATCCAGGCGCAGACGCAGCTGCAGAGCGCGCAGGCCGCGCAGATCGACAACGGCGTCGCCCGCGCGCAATACGAGCATGCGATCGCGACGCTGATCGGCGAGCCGGCATCGACCTTCTCGCTGCCGCCGAGCCCGCTCGCGGCCGAGCCGCCGATCACGCCGGTCGACGTGCCGTCCGCGATCCTCGAGCGCCGGCCCGACATCGCGGCGGCCGAGCGCCGCGCCGCGGCCGCGAACGAGCAGATCGGCGTCGCGATCGCCGCGTTCTTCCCGACGCTCACGCTGTCGGCCACCGGCGGCTTCCAGAGCTCGGTGTGGTCGCAGCTGTTCACGCTGCCGGCGCGCTTCTGGACGGTCGGCCCGCAGCTCGCGGCCACGCTGTTCGACGCGGGTCTGCGCGCCGCGCAGACCGATGCGGCGCGCGCGACCTACGACCAGGACGTCGCCGCCTATCGGCTCGCGGTGCTCACCGCGTTCCAGGACGTCGAGGACAACCTCGCGTCGCAGCGCATCCTCGCGCAGGAAATCGACGTGCAGCGGCAGGCCGTCGACAGCGCCGAGCACGCGCTCGCGATCGTCACGAACCAGTACAAGGCCGGCACGGTCGCGTACCTGAACGTGCTGACCGCGCAGACCACCGCGTTCACCGCGCAGCAGAAGCTCGCGACGATCGCCGGGCAGCGGATGGTGTCGTCGGTCGGGCTCGTGAAGGCGCTCGGCGGCGGCTGGAACGTATCGGAGATGGCGCGCGAGAACGGCGACATGGCGGCGCCGGCGCCCTTGCCGGCGTCCGGTGCGGCCGTGCCCGCGGCCACCGCACCGTCAGTCGCCGCGCCGCTCGCGCAGAAGTAGGAAGGAAAGCGGGCGACGCGCGCGTTCAGCGCTGCGCGTCGCCAAAGATCAGCGATACCTGGTTGTTGCCGATCGGGTGGCCGAGCAGGTTCAGCAGCCCGGCGAGGTTCGCCTGCTGCTCGGGCGCCGCGTGCGCGGTGCCGCGGAACGAACCCTGGCCGGGGCCGAAGCTGCCGTGCCCGTCGAGGAACAGCGGGCCCTGCGTCGTCGACAGGTCGAGATCGGCGCCCGCGCCCTTCGCCTGCAATACCGCACGGTACGAACCGAGCGGTTTCACGCGCGACACGCGCGAACTCATCGAATCGATCGTCACCGTCAGCTGGCCGAACGCGTTGTTGCCGATCAGCCGCCAGTCGCTCCAGCCGAGCCGCACGTCGCCCTGCAGGTCGAGCGTGTTGAACGGCGTGCCGAGCCCCGTGAGCAGCGACGCAGGCACGGCCATCGTGCCTGCCGACAGCACCGCGCCGCGCCACGTCGCATCGAGCGTGACCGCGTCGGGCATCGCTTCCGTCTGCCGCATGCGCATCTGCACGCGCCCGGTCAGCAGCGGCCAGAAGCGCGTGGTCCATTCGACCCGGCCCGGCAGCAGCGTCGCCGCGCTCTGGTCCGCGCCTGGCGCGAGCATCAGCGTGCCCGAGCCGTGCCACAGCGACCCTTCCGGATCGACGAGATTCACGTGGCCGCCGGTCGCCCGCGCGAACTGCGGCGCGATCCACGCGGCCGGCGCGAGCGCGACGAGCGTCACCGCCGTCGCCAGGCCGCCTGCCAGCACCCACGGCAACACGGCGACGAGCCGTCTCACCCACGGCCGCATCGGCCGGCCTTCGTTCGCGTCATCCACTGCCGTCATCTATTTCTGGACGGAAGGTTGCATCACGGCCGTCAGGTCCACCTGGCCGTCTTCCTTCAGCGCCGTCGCATGCGCCTCGCCGACCTGCACCTTGAACTGCCGGCGCGCATCGTCGAGCCACTGCGTCCATGCCGGGAACGACACGTTCTTCATCTGGATCTGCACGCCGTTGCCGACGATCTGCACCTGCGCGCCCTGCAGCCCGTGATCGGACAGCGACGCGGTCAGCGCATCCTTCAGCGCGAGGCCGGTCGGCGCGACACCCTGCGCGGCGGCGGCCAGCGACTTCGCCTCGTTCGCCTGCGCGGTCATCTGCGCGAGTTCGTGACGCATCGTCGGCAGCTCGCGCTGGATCCGCGCACGGCCTTCCTGCGCGGGCGACCACAGCACCGAATACGCGATCGCGACCGCTAGCACGGCGCCGCCCCAGCCGAGCAGCGTCTTCTCGCGCGGCGTGCGCTCGCCCCAGAACTGGGCCAGCGTCTGGTTCAGTTGTTCGGTTTTCATGAGCGGCTCCGGATCGTCCATTTGCCCGTGTTGCTGTCGACTTCGCCGGACAGTCCGTTACGCGCGAGGCGCTGCGTGAAATCGGGATCGACCTTGACCTCCGGCTTGAAGCCGACGTCGAGCCGCCGGTCGTGATAGTCGAGCGACGCGATGCCGTTCAGCGGCAGCGCGCCCATCGAACGCGACAAACCGCTCGACAACGCGAGGAAATCGTTCGGCGACAGCTCGCCGGCCGCGAGCCGAAGCTGGTCGAGCTGGCGCTGCATCTGCGCGGGCGGATCGAGCACGGTGGTCGTCTTCGGGAACGCGGACAAGAGCGTCTCGGTGATCTGCGCGGACAGCGCGTCGCGCTCACGCGACAGCTTCCACCAGTGCAGGTTCATCCCGATCACCGCGACGCCGAGCGTCGCCGCGGCCAGCGCGATCGGCACGCGCAGGCGCTTCACCGTCGCGCGGTCGAAGCGCCACGGCTGCGACTCGAACTCGAACTGGCACAGATCGAATGGCTCGGTCAGCGCCCGGCGCGCGAACGTGTCGAACGACAGCGGCGCGGCGCCCGGCAGCAGCGGCGCGTCGGTGCGGCCGACCGACGCGAGCCGCGGCTCCGCGCCCGGCTCGCCGAGTTCGTACAGTTCGACGTCGCCGCCGCCCGCGAGCGCGGCCAGCGTGCCGGCCGCGCGCGATGCGGGCGCCGCGAAGCCTTCGCCGAGC
>NZ_JAKWFH010000007.1:0-174707 GCF_029522185.1 Burkholderia sp. IO2
GCGTTCGCCGGCTTCGTACCGGCCGGCGCGGCCGCCGCAGCCGCACCGCCCTGCGCACCGCTCGTCGCCGCAACCGGCACGGCGGCCGGCGGCGGCGCATAGCGATCGGCCGCCCCGCGCAACGCCAGCGCGCGATCGCGCACCGGCTGCAGCTGCAGGTCGGCGCTCGACATCGCATACGCGGTGCCGCGCGTCGTGTCGTACACGGCCTTCAGCAGCAGCACTTCGTCCTTGCGCCACGTGAGCCAGCGGCGCTGGCTGTCCTGCCAGCCGCGCTTCGCGTCGGCCGGCGCGTCCTTCAACAGGCGCTGGTACGCGCCGTCCATCACTGTCTGCCACTGCTGCTGCGCTTCGCCCATGCACTGGATCTGGCCGGCCGGCGACGACCGGTCGCGCCGCGCGAGACACTGCCGCATCGCGACGTCGATCGGGTCGGCCGCCGCGACTTCCGCATGGGCGACGCCCGCGCCCGCGAGCCCCGCCAATCCTGCCGTCCAGACGACGAGCGCGGCCAGCGCCGCGCGCATCGCCCGGAGTCGTCCGTGCGTCGCCATCAGTCGCGCACGCAGTCGACGAAGTACTCGACGCGGCCGTTCACCTCTTCCGCGACGAGGCCGTGGATGTCGGTGTGGAAGCCCGGGAAGCGCTCGTTGAAGTCGCGCGCGAACCGCAGGTAGTTCACGATCGTCTTGTTGAAGCGCTCGCCCGGAATCAGCAGCGGAATACCCGGCGGGTACGGCGTGAGCAGGATGCTCGTCACGCGGCCTTCGAGCTCGTCGAGCGGCACGCGGTCGATCTTGCGGTGCGCGAGCTTCGCGAACGCGTCCGACGGCTTCATCGCCGGCTCCATGTCCGACAGGTACATCTCCGTCGTCAGGCGGGCGATGTCGTTCGCGCGGTACACGTCGTGGATCTGCGTGCACAGGTCGCGCAGGCCGACACGCTCGTAGCGCGGATGCTGCGCGACGAATTCCGGCAGCACGCGCCACAGCGGCTGGTTGTTGTCGTAGTCGTCCTTGAACTGCTGCAGCTCGGTCACCATCGAGTTCCAGCGGCCCTTCGTGATGCCGATCGTGAACATGATGAAGAACGAGTACAGGCCGGTCTTCTCGACGATGATCCCGTGCTCGGCCAGGTACTTCGTGACGATCGCGGCCGGAATGCCGGTCTCGCCGAACTCGCCGTCGACGTCGAGCCCCGGCGTGATGATCGTCGCCTTGATCGGGTCGAGCATGTTGAAGCCTTCCGCGAGCGGGCCGAAGCCGTGCCAGTGGTCGTTCGGCTTCAGCATCCAGTCCTCGCGCGAACCGATGCCTTCCTCGGACAGGTTGTCCGGGCCCCACACGCTGAAGAACCAGTCGTCGCCGTACTCGGCGTCGACCTTGCGCATCGCGCGGCGGAAGTCGATCGCCTCGGCGATCGATTCCTCGACGAGCGCGGTGCCGCCCGGCGGCTCCATCATCGCGGCCGCGACGTCGCACGACGCGATGATCGCGTATTGCGGGCTCGTCGACGTGTGCATCAGGTACGCCTCGTTGAAGCGGTGCTTGTCGAACGTGCGGTTCTCCGAATCCTGCACGACGATCTGCGACGCCTGCGAGATGCCCGCGAGCAGCTTGTGCGTCGAGTGCGTCGCGAACACGAGCGCGCCCGTGCGCGGCCGGCCGTCGCCGATCGCGTGCATGTCGCGATAGAAATCGTGGAACGTCGCGTGCGGCAGCCACGCTTCGTCGAAGTGCAGCGTGTCGAGCAGGTCGCCGAGCAGGTCCTTGATCATCTCGACGTTGTAGACCACGCCGTCGTACGTGCTTTGCGTGATCGTCAGGATGCGCGGCTTCATGTCCGGGTTCTCGCGCAGCGCCTCGCGCGCGAACGGGTTCGCCTCGATCTTCTTGCGGATGTTCTCCGGCTTGAATTCGTCGCGCGGGATCGGCCCGATGATGCCGAAATGGTTGCGCGTCGGCGTGAGGAACACGGGGATCGCGCCCGTCATCGTGATCGCGTGCAGGATCGACTTGTGGCAGTTGCGGTCGACCAGCACGATGTCGCCGGGCGCGACCGTCGCGTGCCAGACGATCTTGTTCGACGTCGACGTGCCGTTGGTCACGAAGAACAGGTGGTCGGCGCTGAAGATGCGCGCCGCATTGCGTTCGGACGCCGCGACCGGGCCGGTGTGGTCGAGCAGCTGGCCGAGTTCGTCCACCGCGTTGCACACGTCCGCGCGCAGCATGTTCTCGCCGAAGAACTGGTGGAACATCTGGCCGAGCGGGTTCTTCAGGAACGCGACGCCGCCCGAGTGGCCCGGGCAGTGCCACGAGTACGAGCCTTCGTCCGCGTACTTGACGAGCTCCTTGAAGAACGGCGGCGCGAGCGAATCGAGATAGACCTTCGCTTCACGGATGATGTGGCGCGCGACGAATTCCGGCGTGTCCTCGAACATGTGGATGAAGCCGTGCAGTTCGCGCAGGATGTCGTTCGGCAGATGGCGCGACGTGCGCGTCTCGCCGTACAGGAAGATCGGGATGTCCGCGTTGCGGCGGCGCACTTCGGTGACGAACGCGCGCAGCTCGATGATCGCGGTCGCGAGCTCGGGCAGCTCGCCGTCCGGGCCGGTTTCGCCGAGCATGAGTTCGTCGTCGTCGATCGACAGGATGAAGCACGACGCGCGGCTCGATTGCTGCGCGAACGACGTCAGATCGCCGTAGCTCGTGAGGCCGAGGACTTCGACGCCCTCCTTCTCGATCGCTTCGGCCAACGCCCGGATGCCGGAGCCCGAGATGTTCTCGGAGCGGAAATCTTCGTCGATGATGACGACGGGGAAACGAAACTTCATGGGCGATTCTCCAAAAAGAACGACCGCGGCGCGTCACGCGCAGCGGTCACCCGGAAACTGGTGAGACGTTATGCAACCAGATCAGGTTTTCGGCAGCGTGACACCGCGCTGCCCCTGATACTTGCCGCCGCGATCGGCGTACGACACGTCGCACACCTCGTCGCTTTCGAAGAAGAGCACCTGCGCGACGCCTTCGTTCGCGTAGATCTTCGCGGGCAACGGCGTGGTGTTCGAGAATTCCAGCGTGACGTAGCCTTCCCACTCGGGTTCGAACGGCGTCACGTTGACGATGATCCCGCAGCGCGCGTAGGTCGACTTGCCGAGGCAGACGGTGAGCACGGTGCGCGGGATGCGGAAATATTCGACGGTGCGGGCCAGCGCGAACGAGTTCGGCGGGATGATGCACACGTCGCCCTTGAAATCGACAAACGAACCCTCGTCGAAGTTCTTCGGATCGACGATCGTCGAGTTGATGTTGGTGAAGATCTTGAATTCGTCCGCGCAGCGGATGTCGTAGCCGTAGCTCGACGTGCCGTAGCTGACGATCCGGCGGCCGTCCTCGGACGCGCGCACCTGATCGGGCACGAACGGCTCGATCATCTTGTGCTCTTCGGCCATGCGCCGAATCCATTTGTCGGACTTGATGCTCATGCCAGCCTCCGCAGGGCCGTCCCGAGGAGGCTGGCCGTCCCCTCGGGGGACAGCGAACGAAGTGAGCGTTGGGGTCGTTTCATATCAGGGCGCCTGGAAACGCTGCGTGACGGTCAGGGAGGGCCGCTCGCGCAAGGCGGCGGCCGGGAAAGGCGGACATTTTACGCGATCATCGGCTCGCGCACGCGGCAGCCGTCAACGGATCACGCCGCAGGCCAGCGCGGGCCCCGCGCCATGCTGCGCAAACGCCGGGTCGCTCGCGTCGCGATGCACCAGCGCCGCACGGTTCATCGCCGAGCGCACGCCATCGAGGGCCAGATCGGGTGCGACGATGAAGCCGGCCGCGACGCCGTTCGCATCCGCATGAATGTTGCCGAGATCGCCGGCGACGCGCGCGCCGGCGCGCAGCCGGTCGGCGGCCGGCGCGAACACCTGGCCGGCGCTCGAGCCGTCGCCCGCGTTGCAGTCGCCGCGTTCGTGCACCTGCAGCGCGTGATCGCTGTTCGGCGGCAGGCCGACCAGGTTGTAGGTGACCTGCACGCCGTCCGGGCGCTCGACGAACGTCACCGCACCGCGCGCCTGCGAGCCGACCGTCGGCTGCAGCTGGGCGTCGGCCCGTTTTTCGTGCGACGAGGAAAAGGAGGTACAGCCGGCCAGCAGGCCCAGCGCGGCGGCGGCCAGCAGCGCGCGCTGCGCGCGGCCGGCGCGCACGCCGTGATGTCGTTGTTTCATTCGATCCTCATGCCGGCTGACGGCCGTTTGACACGGCGGCCGCGCCGGGCGGGTAAAGGGACCCGGGAAAAGTCGCCATGATACCGCGCCTCGCGGCGCCGTAAACAGCGTGAGGCCCCGCCCCGCAAGGGTTTTACGTATTTTGAACAACGATCGACGGGAACTTCGACGTCATGTCGCGCGATCGCTCTGCAATCGCCAGCGCCACCCCGCGCGCGATGTCGCGGTAACGACGCGCGAGCGCGCCGTCCGGCTCGGCCGCGACCGTCGGCGTGCCGCTGTCGGCGCGCTCGCGGATCGCGATGTCGAGCGGCAGGCTGCCGAGCACGTTCACGCCGTAATCCTGCGCCATCCGCTCCGCCCCGCCCGCGCCGAAGATGTGCTCTTCGTGGCCGCAGTTCGAGCAGATGTGGATGCTCATGTTCTCGACGATGCCGAGGATCGGAATCCCGACCTTCTCGAACATCTTCAGCCCCTTCTTCGCGTCCAGCAGCGCGATGTCCTGCGGCGTCGTGACGATCACCGCGCCGGTGACGGGCACGCGCTGCGCGAGCGTGAGCTGGATGTCGCCCGTGCCGGGCGGCATGTCGACGATCAGGTAGTCGAGCTCGCGCCAGTTGGTCTGGCGCAGCAGCTGCTCGAGCGCCGACGTCGCCATCGGGCCGCGCCACACCATCGGGTTGTCTTCCTCGATCAGGAAGCCGATCGAGTTCGCCTGCAGCCCGTGGCCGACCAGCGGGTTCATCGACTGGTTGTCGGGCGACTCGGGGCGCTGGCCGTGGATGCCCAGCATCGTCGGCAGCGACGGGCCGTAGATGTCGGCGTCGAGAATGCCGACCGACGCGCCTTCCGCGGCCAGCGCCAGCGCGAGGTTCACGGCCGTCGTGCTCTTGCCGACGCCGCCCTTGCCCGACGCGACCGCGACGATGTTCTTCACATTCGGCAACAGCTTCACGCCGCGCTGCACCGTATGCGCGACGATCTCCTGCGACACGGCGACGCGCGCGTCGCGCACGCCCGGCACGGCCTGGAGCGCCGCGGCGACGCGTGCACGCACGTCGTCGTGCTGGCTGCGCGCCGGATAACCGAGCACCACGTCGAGCGCCACGACATCGCCGTCGATCGCGACGTTGCGCACGCCCTTGTTCGCCGCGTACGGGCGGCCGGTATTGGGGTCGACGACTGCCGCCAGCGCGGCGTCGACTTGTGCCCGGTCAATGCTCATCGAAACTCCGTGAAAACGTTTTTCTCGCGCGCAAACGTCAAAAAATATCAAATTACGCTGCGAAAATCGGGAAAAGTGAAAGAATCTGTTGCACGCCATTGCGCGAACGCGCGACCCGGCGCACTCTTCGCGTGCGGCACGCTATAGGGCCAAATCGGCCACTAACCGCCTATATTGTAGAGGCTGACGCGTCGCGCTGTCCGAACAGCCACGCTGACGGACAGGGCATGCGACCGCCTCGGCGGCTGCCGCGAGCGCAGGCCGGCCTTCCTTTTTCGGACGGCCCGCACAGGGAGCCGTAACTGTTGTTTGTCGTCGTTGTCGACTCGTTCAACCAAGAGAGGAATCCAAGATGAACATGAAAATCGCGACTCGCCTGTCCGTATTCGCACTCGCCGGCGCACTGCTGGCAGGCTGCGCCACGCAGCAAGGCAACAATACGGCCGTCGGCACCGGCACGGGTGCGGCGCTGGGCGCGGGGATCGGCGCGCTGGCCGGTGGCGGCAAGGGCGCGGCGATCGGCGCGGGCGTCGGCGCACTGGTCGGTGGCGTGACGGGTTACAACTGGCAAGCGATCAAGAACAAGCTCGCACCGTCGGCAGCGCAGACGGGCACGCAGGTGACCGAGCAGCCGGACGGCTCGCTGAAGCTGAACGTGCCGAGCTCGGTCACGTTCGCGACGAACCAGTACGCGATCACGCCGGCGTTCACGCCGCTGCTGAACGACCTCGCGACGACGCTGAACCAGAACCCGCAAGTGACGGCATCGATCGTCGGCTACACGGACAGCACGGGCTCGGCCCAGCTGAACCAGACGCTGTCGCAGAATCGCGCGCAAAGCGTCGTGAACGCGCTCGTGCAGCGCGGCGTGAACGGCGGCCGCCTGTCGGCGCAAGGCATGGGCGCATCGAACCCGATCGCGGACAACGCGACCGAAGCCGGCCGCGCACAGAACCGCCGCGTCGAGATCTACCTGCGCGCACCGCAACAGCATCAGTAAGCGCGACCACGAGAGGAATCGTGCGGGCAGCCTGCCCGCACAGCCCCGCCTGGCAAGGCTTTGGGCGGGGCCGGTAACAAATCGAAAAAATTTTCGAACTTCTGTCGCAGGCCGTGGTCAGTATTTACGGTACGCGGCTGGTGTTGCCGGCGCGTCACCATTCTCCTCTTGTCGTTGTTGCTCCGGGGCCGTATCCGCCCCGGTTTTTTTTGCCCGGAGAATTCGTGCTGCGCTGCAGCACAACGTCGCCGGGCATGCCGTGTGTGCGGCCTCACCCCTTCCGCCGCCCGGTCCGCGGCGCCGGCCCGCCGCGCTGGCCCGCGCCCCTGCTAGAATCGCAGTTTCCCGTCGTTTTTCCCGCTGTTCTTCTCCAGACCCTATGTCCGCATCCGACCTCACTTCCGTGCAGGCTGCGGCGCCGCAAGGCAGCCGCCAGATCCTCGTTACGTCCGCACTGCCCTATGCCAACGGGCAGATCCACATCGGCCACCTGGTCGAGTACATCCAGACCGACATCTGGGTGCGGGCGCTGCGAATGCATGGCCATGAGGTCTACTACATCGGCGCCGACGATACGCACGGCACGCCGATCATGCTGCGCGCGGAGAAGGAAGGCCTGACCCCGAAGCAGCTGATCGACCGCGTGTGGACCGAGCACAAGCGCGACTTCGACAGCTTCGGCGTGTCGTTCGACAACTTCTACTCGACCGATTCGGACGAGAACCGCGTGCTGAGCGAGAAGATCTATCTCGCGCTGCAGGAAGCCGGCCTGATCGCCGAGCGCGAAATCGAGCAGGCGTACGATCCGGTCAAGGAAATGTTCCTGCCGGACCGCTTCATCAAGGGCGAGTGTCCGAAGTGCCACGCGAAGGACCAGTACGGCGACAACTGCGAAGTGTGCGGCTCGACCTACCTGCCGACCGAACTGCTGAACCCGTATTCGGTCGTGTCCGGCGCGACGCCGGTGCGCAAGACCTCGAAGCACTACTTCTTCCGCCTGTCCGACCCGCGCTGCGAATCGTTCCTGCGCGAATGGGTGAGCGGCCTCGCACAGCCCGAAGCGACCAACAAGATGCGCGAATGGCTCGGCGACGCGGGCGAAGCCAAGCTCGCCGACTGGGACATCTCGCGTGACGCGCCGTACTTCGGCTTCGAGATCCCGGGCGCGCCCGGCAAGTATTTCTACGTGTGGCTCGATGCGCCGGTCGGCTACTACGCGAGCTTCAAGAACCTGTGCGAGCGCAACGGCATCGATTTCGATGCGTGGATCCGTCCCGGCTCGAAGGCCGAGCAGTACCACTTCATCGGCAAGGACATCCTGTACTTCCACACGCTGTTCTGGCCCGCGATGCTCGAGTTCTCGGGCCACCGCACGCCGACCAACGTGTTCGCGCACGGCTTCCTGACCGTCGACGGCGCGAAGATGTCGAAATCGCGCGGCACGTTCATCACCGCGCAGAGCTACATCGACACCGGCCTGAACCCGGAGTGGCTGCGCTACTACTTCGCCGCGAAGCTGAACGCGACGATGGAAGACATCGACCTGAACCTCGACGACTTCCAGGCGCGCGTGAACAGCGATCTCGTCGGCAAGTACGTGAACATCGCGAGCCGCGCGGCCGGCTTCCTGATCAAGCGTTTCGACGGCCGCGTGCAGGACAGCGCGATGAATCATCCGCTCGTCGCGAAGCTGCGCGATGCGATTCCGCAGATCGCCGCGAGCTACGAAGCGCGCGAATACGGCCGCGCGCTGCGCCACACGATGGAGCTCGCGGACGAAGTGAACGCATACGTCGACGGCGCGAAGCCGTGGGATCTCGCGAAGGATCCGGCCAACGCGGTCGCGCTGCACGAAACCTGCAGCGTGAGCCTCGAGGCCTTCCGCCTGCTGTCGCTCGCGCTGAAGCCGGTGATGCCGCGCGTCGCCGCAGCGGTCGAGGCGTTCTTCGGGATCGCGCCGCTCGCGTGGGCCGATGCCGCGAAGCCGCTGTCGTCGGCGCAGCCGATCAAGGCGTACCAGCACCTGATGACGCGCGTCGATGCGAAGCAGATCGAAGCGCTGCTCGCCGCGAACCGCGATTCGCTGCAGGCCGATGCAGCCGGCGCGGCCGCCGGCGGCGCCAATGCTGCGAAGGACGCGAAGAGCAACGCCAAGGCGAACGCGAAGCCGGCCGTCGTGAACGGCGCCGACGACGCGCCGATCTCGATCGACGATTTCGCGAAGATCGACCTGCGCATCGCGAAGATCGTCGCGTGCCAGGCGGTCGAAGGGTCGGACAAGCTGCTGCAGCTCACGCTCGACGTCGGCGAGGAAAAGACCCGCAACGTGTTCTCGGGCATCAAGTCCGCGTACCAGCCCGAGCAGCTCGTCGGCAAGCTGACCGTGATGGTCGCGAATCTCGCGCCGCGCAAGATGAAGTTCGGCCTGTCCGAAGGGATGGTGCTCGCCGCGTCGGCCACCGACGAGAAGGCGGAACCGGGCCTCTACATCCTCGAACCGCACAGCGGCGCGAAGCCCGGCATGCGCGTGAAGTAAGCAGAACGCACTGCTGCCGCCGCAAAAAAGCCCCGCACGATGTCGAATCGTGCGGGGCTTTTTTATCGCTGCCCGGTAAGCCGCATCCGCCGTCACCGCTGCCCGAACCAGCGATCGAAGCGCCGCGTGTAGTTCAGGTCGACGCCCTGGAACGTGCCGCCGTACGCGGACACCGACCAGAAGCGCGTCAGGTTGATCGTCGCCTTGAACGCGTTGCTCGCCGATTGCAGCCCCTGCTCGAAGCCGAGCACGAACCGCTCGTTGATCGCCTTCGACACCAGCACGACCTGCGGATCGGTCAGGCCGACTTCGCTGCGGCCGACCGACACCTCGTCGAGGCCGAAGGTCTGCGCGACGCGCTTGCCGGTCACGCTGCCGAGCAGCCCGAGCGCCGCCGTCATCGCGCCCTGCTGGCCGACGTTGTTGCCCTGGTCGGTGCCGTGCCCGAACAGCAGCCACGACAGCTTTTCGTTGTCGGTGACGTTCGGCTCCGACACGAGCTTGACCGTCGGCGACTGGATCGTGCCCGTCACCTGCACGCCGGCCTCGACCTCCTGGTTGCGCCGCATCGCGAGGATGTTGACGCCCGGGTTCGATACCGGGCCGTTGAACGTGAAGAAGCCGTTCTCGATCGCGAGCTTGCGGCCGAACGTCGTGTACGTCGAACCTTCGGTCACACGCACGTTGCCGACCGCGCGCAGCGGCACGCCCGGCGCGCTCATCACGGTGATCGTGCCGCGCAGCCCCAGATCCGCGCCGTGCCCCTTGAAGCGGAAGTTGTTGCCGAGCCCGACGTCGATGTTCGCGCGCGGCGCGAGCGATGGCGCCGGTTTGTCCTCGACCGCCTTCGGCTTCGCGACCGCGGTGCCGGTCGGCGTCTCGCCGCGCACCGTGCCGTCCGGCTGCACGATCACGACGTCGTCCGACAGGTGCGGCGCCGATTGCTCGGGCAGGTCGAACAGCGCGCGGTCGACCACGAACTTGCCGTCGATCGACAGCGCGCCGCGCGGCCCGTCGTTCGCGACGGTGGCCTTGCCCGACAGCGACAGCTTGCGATCGGGCGCCGCGAACAGTTCGAGCTTGTCCGCGACGATGCTCGCGGTCAGGTCCGGCGCCTCGCCGTCGAGGCGCACGCGGCCGAGCGCGCGCAGCGTGCCGTCGCCGCCGTGAAATTCGACCTGCTGGAATTCGACGAGGTTATCCGACAGCTTCACGCGCACGATGCCGTCCTTCAGCTGCACGCCCTGGTCGATCAGCGTCGCGGACAGCTCGTCGCCCGTCAGCGTCCCCGACAGGTTCGGTTTCACCGGCGTGCCGGAAACCGTCAGCTTCAGCGCCGCGCGCCCGCCGAGCAGGTAGCTCGGCCCGAACAGGTTGCCGGTGGTCTTCAGCGCCGGGATGTCGGCATCGATGCGGCCCGACAGCGGACCGTCGTCGACGATGCCGAACACGCCGTCGCGCAACGCGAACGGCACCGTGACGTTCGCGTCGAGCGTGCCGATCCGGCTCGCCTTCGCGAGCGCCGTCACGTTGAGCCGGTTGCCGGGCGCGAAGCTCGCCCGGGCGGACAGATCGGTCAGGCCGAGCGACGCGATGCCGCGCCCGCTCTCGATCGTCAGGTCGCCGCCGCGGCGCTTCACCTGCACGTGGCCCGTCGCGTTCGCACCGAGCGAGAAATCCCAATCGGCATCGAGCACGACGTCGGTCCGCACCGGCGGCCGCTGGCCGGTCAGCGCCTGGCGCACCTCGAGGAAACGCGCGACCGATGCACCGGTCACGGTGCCCGCCGAGCGCATCTGGCCGCGATCGAACACGAACGATTTCAGGTCGATCGCCGCGCCTTCGAGCGTGAGCCGCGTCGCGCCGAGCGTCACGCGACCGGCGCCGGCCGATATCGTCAACGGCGCCTGCAGCGCGAGCGCCGGCGTGCCGCGATTCGCGAGACGCGTGACGGTGCCGTCCCAGCGCATGCCGTCGCGGTTCTCGACCACGCCGCCGTTCGCCGCGAGCGTCAGGTCGATCACGCGGCCGCTGGCCATCCCGAGCGCCGACGCGTCGAGCGTGTGCTTCGCGCGCGTGCCGTCGAGGTTCGCGCGCAACGACTTCAGCTTGAACGAGCCGAGCGCGATGTCGGCCGCGTCGGCCGTGAACACGAGCGCGCCGTGCGCGCCGTCGCGGATGTCCGCGCGACCCTGGGCGGTGCCGATCCGGTTCGAGCCGACGACGACGTGCTCGGCCTTGTAGGTCGCCGTCACGTTCGGATGCGCGAAGCTGCCGGTCAGGTCGCCCTGCGCCTGCACGAGTCCTTCGATGCCGAAGCCGAGGCGGTCGAGCTGCGGCGCGTCGACGACGAAACGCAGCCGGTCGCCGGGTGCGCCGAAGCTGCCGCGCAGGTCGACGTGGTTGCCGGCGATCGACAGGTTCGCGTTGCTCGGCAGGATGCGCGAGCCGGCGAGCTGCACGACGCCGGCGCCGGTCAGCGGCACGCCGTCGTACAGGCTGTCGGCGAGCTTGAAGGTCGCCTTCGTCGAGACCTGCGGCGCGAACGCGCCCGACGCGGTCAGCGTGCCCGACACGCGCGTTTCGCCGCGCTTGGCCGGGGCCCTGGCGGCCTTCGCCGGCGCCTTGCCGCCGCCCGCCTTCGGCGCACTCATCGCGGCGAGCAGCAGCGGATCGAACGCGGTCAGCGTCGCCTTCGCGTCATAGCTCGAGTGCGCGTCGTGGCGGAACACGCCCGTCAGGTCGATGCGTCCCTTGGCCGCAGTCACGCGCGTATCGGTCAGCACGGTCTGCTGCTGCGTGAGCGCGACCTTGGCGCGCGCGCCCAGCGCGAGCTTCGGATCGTTCAGGTTGAAATCGACGGTCGTCACGTCGCCCGCGAGCGTCACGCCGAGCGGGCCGCCGAGGCGCATCGGCCGCAGTTCGGCGACGAACGCGTTCAGGTCGAGGTTCGCGACCTTCAGATCGAAGCGGCCCTTGCCGCCCGTGAGCGTGCCGCCGCCCGTCACGCTGCCGTCGCGGATCAGCTTCAGCGCGAGGCCGTCGATCCGTTGCGCGTGCGCGTCGAGATGCACGGTCGCATGCGCGTCGATCACCGGCAGCAGATGGTCGCCGAGCGTACCGGGTTTCGCGTTGACGATCGACACCGGGCCCGTCACCGCGAAGCCCTTCGCGGGCGCCGAGCCTGCCGGCGCGGTCACCGGTGCGAGTTCGGCGCGCACCGCGAGATCGGCCGCGGGCGCACCGGGCGACAGTGCCTGCGGGTTCACGTGGTCGAACGCGAGCGACGCGCGCGTGAGGGGCACCGTGCCGAATGGCGCGGCCTCGACGTGCGCGCGCCCGTTCAGCTTCATCCCGCTCGCGTCGACCTCGGCGACGAGCGCCTCCAGCGAGCCCGACACGCGGGCCCGCGCGTCGACCGCTTCGTCGGACAGCTTGCCTGCGTAGGCGGCTTCGCCCGTCAGCGCGAACGGCTTCACCCCGTCGAGCTTCGCGCGCGCGGTCAGCGCGCCGTACGGCGTATCGACGCCGTCGAGCACGAGTTCATGGTGACGGCCGTCGCTGCGGCCGTTCAGCGCGAGATGGTCGAGCTGCGTCGTCGAGCCGCCTTCGTGAATCGCGAGGCGATCGACGCGCAGGTCGTCGATCCGCACCTGCAGCGGCAGGCTCAGGTCCTGCGGCGTCGTACTCGGCGTCGACGGCCCCGGCGCGATCCGCACGTCGATCGTGCCGGCGCGCAGATAGGCGATGGACAGCCGCCACGGCGCACGCGTCAGTGCCCAGCGGCCGTCGAGCCGGTCGATGCGGACATCGGTGCCGGTGCCGTCGGGGCTGGTCCACGCGAACCCGCGCAACCGCACGCCGGTCGCGAGCGAGCCGCCTTCGAGCGTGCCCGCGAGCCGTGTCCCGAGCACCTTGCCGGCCACCTGCCACGCGAGTCGCGTCCCGCGCTCGGTCGTCACCGCGCCGGCCACGAGCCCCACTGCCAGCACGACGAGCAGCACGACCGTCGCAAGCGTCCACGCGACGACACGCCACGCACGGCCACGGCGCGGCGCGCGCGGCGGCGTGTCGGGCGCACCGTCGGGCGAATCCGGATCGTGAGGCGGCGGCGTGTCGTTCGGGTCCTTCGTCATGCGGTTCGTCGTGCGGGTCGTCAGGTCGTCAATAGGGCGGCAGGTTCAGAAAGCGATGCCGAGCGTCAAATACGGGCGCACGCTGTGGTTGCGCAGGCCGTACGCGACGTCGACGTTGATCGGGCCGACCGGGCTGCGCCAGCGCGCACCGATGCCCACGCCCGGGTAAAACACGCGCTCGCCCCACGCATCGGTCGCGGTGCCGATGTCGAAGAACGTCGCGGCGCCCCAGTCGCGGTTGAACCAGTGCTGGTATTCGGCCGTACCCGTCATCAGGTACTTGGTCGGCAGAACGGAGCCGTCGACGCTGTTGCCGATGCTCTGGTAGCCGTAGCCGCGCACCGAGTTCGAGCCGCCGGCGCGGAACAGCAGCGACGCCGGCACGCCGGTCGAGCTGCCGCTCGTAAACACGCCGCCGAGCTCCGCGCGGAACACGAACAGGTCGCGCTTGCCGATCGGCAGGTATTGCTGCCCGCGCGCGTAGCCGCGGATGAAGGTCTCGTCGGCCAGCACGCCCTTGACCGCGAAGCCGGCCTCCGCATGAATCAGGTTGCCCGAGCGCGGAAACAGCGGATCGTCGACGTTGCGGCGGGTCCACGCCCATTGCGGCACGAGCGCGCGGCTCGTGGTCGGCCCCGCGCCGTTCTGGTCGAGCCGATCCTGGTAGTACATCAGCGAATACGAATAGTCGATGAACTGCCCGGTGCGCGTACGCTGCACGCCGACCCGCGCGCTGTAGATGCGGGTGTCCGACACGTTGGTGTTCGTGTACGACGCAAGCACGCTGTTGGTCCAGCCCTTCTCGCCCGGCGGCATCGACAGCTGGACCTGCCCGTACTGCTGGATCTGGTCGAGCCGGCCCGAGACGGTCAGCGGCCACGCGGCGCCGAACGTGTCGAGATACGTATAGGAGCCTTGTACGTGCGGCCCCGTATCGGTGGCGAAGCCGACGCCGCCGCGGATGTTGTTGTACGGGAACTCGCTGACCTTCACGTGCACGGGCGTGCGCTCGGGCTTCGACGTATCGTCGCCGACGTCGATCGCGACGCTCGCGTAGTACGGCGTGTTCTGCAGCTGCCGCTGCAATTCCGCGATCCGCTGCACGTCGTAGATCTCGCCTTCCGACAACGGATTGACGTTCGTGACGATCTTTTCCGGATAACGACGCACGCCGTCGACATCAACCTTGCCGATCGTGAACGTCGGGCCGCTGTCGAACGTGACCGCGAGTGTCGCACGCTGCGTGCGCGGATCGATGCGCGCCTCGGACGACGCGATCTTCGCGCCGAGATAGCGGCGCGCCTGCAGTTGCCGCAGCGCCGCGCCCTTCGCGCTGTCCCAGTCGGACTGCGTGAACGGGTCGCCCGGCTTCATCGAGAACGCGAAACGGGTGGCGGTCTCCTGCTTCGGATCCTCGGTCTCGACCGGCCCCTTGAACGTCAGGTCGACCGTCGACACGACGGTCTGCTTGCCCGGGTCGACGGCGATGCGCACGTCGCGCTTGCCGTCGCGCGTGCGCACGTCGGTGCGCACGACCGGCGAGAAATAGCCGGCCGTCGCGGCCAGGTCGCGCACCTGCTGCGGCGTGGCGGTCACGAGGAAGTCGAACTGGTCGTCGCTGATGTCGTCGCGCTTCGCGAAGCGCGCGATGTCGAGATGGGTCTTGAGGAGCTTGCGGATCGAGCGCGGCGCGTCGATGTCGACGTCGTACTTCGCGTGGGCCGGCACCGCGAAGCACGCGGCCAGGCAACCCGCGAGGGCCGCCCGCGCGACGCGGGCCGCGGCGCCGGCGCGAGCGCGTGCCGCGCGCGGGCCCGCGTCATGCGCCGTGTATGCTTGCTGGTTCGACTGCCCCGCCAAATATGACCTCGCCGTCCTGGATTGTCACGGTTTCGTGGAAAACCCTGTATTTGACCACAGGGCGCGGGCGTCACAGCCAAACGATTGTGAAAGAGTGCTAGGCGCCGGCCCGCGGTTTCGACGCGCGATTGGCGCCGGCTGTTCCCCGTGATGCGGTAAAATCCCGCCATCGCGAATCCGGCGCATCGTGCGCCGCCCGAAACGGAAGATCCAGCCATGCCGTACCAGTCCGACGTCACGCAGTTCCTGAACCAGCTCAAGCAGCAGAAGCCGACGCTCGAAGAAGAGCAGCGCAAGGGCCGTTCCCTGCTGTGGGACAAGCAGCCGATCGATCTCGAAGAGCGCGCCGAGCAGCAGGAATCGCGCGTGAAGCAAACGCCGTACGTCTACTACCAGAACTTCTGACGACGTGAGCGCCGCCGACGAGGCCAGCGCCGCCCGGCAGGACGACGCGATCGCCGCGCCCGCGGGCGCCGATTCGACGCCCGACACGGTCGACGGTGTCGCGGCGTTCGCTCGCCTGTACGGCGAGCCGCTCTTCAAGCTGCCGCAGGACCTCTACATCCCGCCCGATGCGCTCGAGGTGTTCCTCGAGACGTTCGAAGGCCCGCTCGACCTGCTGCTGTACCTGATCCGCAAGCAGAACTTCAACGTGCTCGACATCCCGATGGCGCAGGTCACCGCGCAATACCTCGGCTACGTCGACCAGATCCGCGCGTCGAACCTCGAGCTCGCGGCCGAGTACCTGCTGATGGCCGCGATGCTGATCGAGATCAAGTCGCGGATGCTGCTGCCGGTCAAGAAGGCCGACACCGGCGAGGAAGCCGAGGATCCGCGCGCCGAACTCGTGCGCCGGCTGCTGGAGTACGAGCAGATGAAGCTCGCCGCGCAGCGGCTCGACCAGCTGCCGCAGCTCGGCCGCGATTTCCTGCGCGCCGAGGTGTACATCGAGCAAAGCGTCACGCCGCGCTTTCCCGACGTGAATTCGGACGACCTGCGCGCCGCGTGGGCCGACGTGCTCAAGCGCGCGAAGCTCGTCCAGCACCACAAAATCTCCCGCGAGGAGCTGTCGGTGCGCGAACACATGAGCCTGATCCTGCGCCGGCTGCAGAACGCGCGCTTCATGGAGTTCGCCGACCTGTTCGACACGTCGCGCGGCGTGCCGGTCGTCGTCGTGAACTTCATCGCGATGCTCGAACTCGCGCGCGAATCGCTGCTCGAGATCACGCAGGCCGAGCCGTTCGCGCCGATCTACGTGCGTCTCGCGTACCTGCCCGCATAAGGGCCGCCCCCGTCGCCTCCCGTTCCCGGTTCGCTCCGACGCTCGCCGCTTCGCCGCGGCGGGTGGCCGTCCGGCGCGTATCCGACACGTATCCGGCAAGCCTCGATAAAAAGTGAACGATCGTTCTTTTATCGATGCGTCGCGCGGCCAAATCCTCTACAATCCGCCGACGCCCGATGCGCCGCCCGCGCGCCGGCGTTCTCCGCTTCGACCCCGACGCCGCTGCTGCGGCGCCAACGCGCGCCTGCGCGAGGAACCCGCTACCCGATCATGAAAGTCATCAGCTCGATCCAGGAACTGCGCGACCAGCTGCGCGGACAGAACCGCACGGCGTTCGTGCCGACCATGGGCAACCTGCACGAAGGGCACCTGTCGCTGATGCGCCTCGCGCGCCAGCACGGCGACCCGGTCGTGGCGAGCATCTTCGTCAACCGGCTGCAATTCGGCCCGAACGAGGATTTCGACAAGTACCCGCGCACGCTCCAGGACGATATCGAGAAGCTGCAGCAGGAAAACGTGTACGTGTTGTTCGCGCCGACCGAGCGCGACATGTACCCTGAGCCGCAGGAATACCGCGTGCTGCCGCCGGACGATCTCGGCGGGATTCTCGAAGGCGAGTTCCGGCCAGGCTTCTTCGCCGGCGTGTGCACGGTCGTCACGAAACTGATGTCCTGCGTGCAGCCGCGCGTCGCCGTGTTCGGCAAGAAGGATTACCAGCAGTTGATGATCGTGCGCCGCATGTGCCAGCAGCTCGCGCTGCCGGTCGAGATCATCGCGGCCGAGACCGTGCGGGATGAGGACGGCCTCGCGCTGTCGTCGCGCAACCGCTACCTGACGCCCGACGAGCGCAGGGAAGCGCCCGAGCTGGCGAAAACGCTGCAGCGCGTGCGCGACAGCGTGCTCGGCGGCGAGCGCGACCTCGGCAAGCTCGAGCAGCACGCGCACACGCACCTGGCCGAACGCGGCTGGGCGCCCGACTACATCGCGATCCGCCGCCGCGCGAACCTGATCGCACCGAGCGCCGCCGAACTCGAAGCCGGCGAGCCGCTCGTCGTGCTCGCGGCCGCGAAACTCGGCGCGACACGCCTCATCGACAACCTGGAAATCTGACGGGCGGCCCGCCCGCGCCTCTCACGACGCATCACGGAGACACCATGCAGCGCCACATGCTCAAATCGAAGATCCACCGCGCGGCGGTCACGCACTGCGAACTGCACTACGAAGGTTCGTGCGCGATCGACGAAGACCTGCTCGAAGCGGCGGGCCTCATCGAAAACGAACGGATCGACATCTGGAACATCAACAACGGCGAGCGTTTCTCGACGTACGCGATCAAGGGCGAGCGCGGCAGCGGGATGATCTCGCTGAACGGCTCGGCCGCGCGCCGCGCGCAGCTCGGCGACCTCGTGATCATCGCGGCGTTCGCGATGGTCGACGAAGCCGAGCTGCAGGCCGGCTGGAAGCCGAAGCTCGTGTTCATCGACGAAGGCAACAAGATCAAGGGCCACCGCGATCACGTGCCGACGCAGAACTGGACGTGACCTGAGCGGCATGCCCGCGTGCCGTGGCGCGCGGTGCAGCGATGCCGCTGGCGACCGAAGGGCCGGATACCGTGCGCGACGGGATCCGGCCCTTTCTCATTGGAGGTCGCATCGGCCGGACGGCCGGGCGTTCAGGACGCTGCCTTGGCGGCCTTCTCGGCCTTCGGCGCGCGGCGTTCGGCCCATTCGACGATCGGCCGCCACTGTTCGAGATCCTTCTCGACGCGGCTTTTCGCGACGTCCCACAGCGTCAGGCCGTGCGCGGCGATCTGCACGTAGTTCTGCGTGTCGCGCACGTAGCCGAGCACCGGCAGGCCGAGCCCCTCGACGAACCGGTGCAGCTGGTCGGACGAGCGCGTGCGCGCGTCGACCCGCATCCCGACGATCCCGACCTCGACGCTGCCCTTGCGCACGGCCTTCTCGCCGGCGAGGCGCTCCAGAAACTGCTGGGTCGCGAGAATATCGAACATCGACGGCTGCAGCGGCACGATCACCTTGTCGGCCAGTTGCAGCGCGACGTTGAGCCGCGTGCCGTGCAGGCCGGCCGGCGTATCGATCACCGCATATTCCAGCCCGCGCGGCGGCTTCGACGGCGCCTCCGGATCGAGTTCCCACGCCTCGATCGCCGGCAAGCCAGCCGGCCGCAGGTCGAGCCACGCATGCGCGGACTGCTGCCGGTCCAGGTCGGCCAGCGCGACCCATGCGCCTTGCGCCGCGAAATAGCCGGCTAGATTGGTGGACAGCGTGCTCTTGCCCACGCCGCCCTTCGGATTCGCCACCACGATGACCGTCATGAATTCCCCCGAAAAAGCCGCGCGGCGCCGGCCGTATGGCAGGCGCCGCTCGATTGCGGATACAGGGAGCGATGATATCGGCAAACGGGGTGTCACCGGAACCGGTCACGCCGAACCGCGTGCCGGTTTCGTCGGCTTTCCGTCAGGTCATGCGCGCTGGAGCGCGGCCTCCCGCGTGCCGAGCGCGAACGCGCCGCCGCCCAGCAGGGCCTGCACGGCCAGCGTGACGGCCCAGAACGCCGGATATTCCCAGCCGCCGTGCGGCGATGCGAAGCTCCAGCCGTTCGGCAGATGCGCGGCGACCGCGCCGAGCATGAACGGCAGCAGCACCAGCGCGGCGATGCGCACGCGGACCCCCGCGAGCAGCGCCAGGCCGCCCGCCAGTTCGACGAACGTGGTCAGGTAGGCGAGCCAGCCCGGCAGGCCGATCGACGCGAAGAACTGCACGGTGCCGGGCAACGTGAAAACAAAGACCTTCTGTGCGACGTGCGCGAGGTACAGCACGCCGAGGGCGACGCGCAGCAGCGTCGCGGCGAAATCGTTCAGGCGGTTGGCGTTCATGACGGATTCCTTCGTGAGTGGATGGGAGTGAATCGCACTCTATTCGAATCGATTCAGCCGATAAACACGCAATCTCGCTTAAATTGATTCCATTTAAGAACGAATTGAATCGCAAAAAAGAGCATGACCGATCATGCCCCGCATCCCGCTCAGTAACCGCTCTTGCCTTGCGTGGCGTCGCCGCCGGACTGGCCACCGCCCGGCGCATACGAATCGCACGCCTGCGCCACCGCCGACACGCCCAGCAGCACCGCGAGCAGGACGCCCCACCACCGTCGAGCCCTCTCGTCGCCCTCCTTCGGGCGGACCTCCGCCCTCCTCTGTTGTACGCGATCGAGCGGAAAAAGCGAGGGCCGGCCTCAACGAAACTCGGCGTACAGCGCGTCGAGGTCGAGGTGCGCGGCGAACGTGTCGGCCAGCCGTTCCAGCGAAGCCTCGCGCAGCGCCGGGTAGTCGATGCGGGCCGCGCCGTCGAGCCCCGCCCACGCGAGCAGCGCCGCGCAGGCGTCGGGCGCGTCGAACAGCCCGTGCACGTAGGTCGCGAGAATCTGGCCGTCGGCCGACAGCGCGCCGTCGGGACGCACGCCCTCCCGCACGCCGTCCCGCGCGGCATCGGCGGCCAGCATCAGCGCGGGCGTCTCGAGCGCCGGCCCGCGCGTGTCGCCCATGTGAATCTCGTAGCCGCGCACGGCGGCCGCGCCCGGCAGCGCGAGTTGCCCGGTCACGTTCTTCAGCGTCTTGTCGGGTTGCAGCGTCGTGTCGAAATCGAGCAGCCCGAGCCCCGGCACGCTGCCGGGTGCGCCTTCGAGGCCGAGCGGATCGTCGAGCGTGCGGCCGAGCATCTGCATGCCGCCGCAGATGCCGATCACCTTGCCGCCGTAGCGCAGATGGCGCCGGATCAGCGCGTCCCAGCCCGCGTCGCGCAGCCACGCGAGGTCGCGCTGCACGCTCTTCGAACCGGGCAGGATCAGCAGGTCGGCGTCGGGCACGGGGCCGCTCTTCCAGTACGTGAATTCGACCTGCGGATGCGCGCGTAGCGGATCGAAATCGGTGTGGTTGCTGATGCGCGGCAGCGCGGGCACCACCACGCGCAGCACGCCGGCATCGCCCCGTGCGGCGGCGCTGCGCGCCTGCGCGGGCAGCATGTCCTCCGCGTCGAGCAGCAGCCCGTGCAGATACGGCAGCACGCCGAACACCGGCTTGCCCGTCCGCGCGCGCAGCCAGTCGAGCCCTGGTTCGAGCAGCTTGAGGTCGCCGCGGAAGCGGTTGATCACGAAGCCGCGCACACGTGCGCGCTCGCTGTCCGACAGACATGCGAGCGTGCCGACCAGATGCGCGAACACGCCGCCGCGATCGATGTCGGCGACGAGCACGACCGGGCAGTCGACCCGCTCGGCAAACCCCATGTTCGCGATGTCGCCATCGCGCAGGTTGATCTCGGCCGGACTGCCGGCGCCTTCGACGATCACCGTGTCGTAACCGGCGCGCAGGCGCGCGTACGATTCGAGCACCGCATCGAACGCGACCGGCTTGTAGTCGTGATACGCCCGCGCGTCGAGGTTCATGCGCGCCTTGCCGTGAATGATCACCTGCGCGCCGCGGTCGCTCGTCGGTTTCAGCAGCACCGGATTGAAATCCGTATGCGGCGCAACGCCGGCGGCCAGCGCCTGCAGCGCCTGCGCACGGCCGATCTCGCCGCCATCGGCCGTCACCGCGCTGTTGAGCGCCATGTTCTGCGGCTTGAACGGGGCCACGCGCGCGCCGCCGCGGCGCGCGAGGCGGCACAGGCCCGCGACGAGCGTGCTCTTGCCCGCGTCGGACGTCGTGCCCTGGATCATCAGCGTGCCGCGCGGCCGCGGCTCGGGTGCATTCATCGTGTCAAAGGTCGTCGCGAAGCAAAGGCGGCATTATCGCCCGCGCCGGGTCGTGCGCGCCGTTACAATCACGCGATGATTCCGCACGACCTCACCTTCGTCCTCGGCGGCGCGCGCTCGGGCAAGAGCGCGCATGCCGAGCGGCTCGCCGCCGACAGCGGCCGCCCCGTTACCTACATCGCGACCGCCACCGCCGCCGATGCCGATGCCGAATTCGCGCAGCGCATCGCGCATCACCGCGCGCGCCGGCCGGCCGAATGGGGGTTCGCCGACGCGCCCATCGATCTCGCGGGCACGCTCGCGCGGCTCGACGATCCGCACGCGTGCCTGCTCGTCGACTGCCTGACGCTGTGGCTCACGAACCTGCTGTGCCCCGCCGACGGCGAACCGCTCGACGATGCGCAATACGCGGCGCAGGTCGAGCGGCTCGAGCACGCGTTGCGCGGCGCACGCGCGAAGGTGATCGTCGTCAGCAACGAGATCGGGCTCGGCGTCGTGCCGCTCGGGTCGGTCACGCGCCGCTACGTCGACGAGCTCGGGCGCCTGAACCAGCGCGTCGCCGCGCTCGCGACGCGCGTCACGCTGCTGGTTGCCGGGCTGCCGCTCGACCTCAAGGCGGGAGCCCGGTCATGCTGATGCTGTCGCTGCCGGTCGTCGCGATGCTCGCGGTCGCGGCCGCGATCGTCGACCGCGCCATCGGCGAGCCGGCCGGCTGGCATCCGCTCGTCGCGTTCGGCCGCCTCGCCGCGCGCATCGAAGCCGCGTTGAACACGGGCCGGCGCGGCCGTGTGATCGGCGTCGCCGCGTGGCTCGCGGCGGTCGTGCCGCCGGTGGCCGTCGCGGCATGGCTCGTCGCCGTGCTGCCCTGGCCGTTCGCCGCTGCGCTGCACGTCGCGCTGCTGTGGTTCGCGCTCGGCGCGAAGAGCCTCGCCGAACACGTCGCGCCGATCGCTGCCGCGCTGCTGCGGCGCGACCTCGACGCGGCACGTGCGCTGACCGCGCGCATCGTGTCGCGCGACACCAGCAACGCGGACGAAGGTGCGCTGTCGCGCGCGGCCGTCGAATCGGCGCTCGAAAACGGCAACGACGCGATCTTCGGCGCGCTCTTCTGGTTCGTCGTCGCGGGCGGCCCCGGCGCATTGCTGTTCCGGCTCGCGAACACGCTCGACGCAATGTGGGGCTACCGCACGCCGCGCTTCCTGACCTTCGGCTGGGCCGCCGCGCGCCTCGACGACGCGCTGAACTGGATGCCCGCGCGGCTCACCGCCGCGAGCTACGCGCTGCTCGGCGACACGGCCGCCGCATGGCGCTGCTGGCGCACGCAGGCGCGCCACTGGGACAGCCCGAACGCGGGCCCCGTGATGGCCGCGGGCGCCGGCAGCCTGAACGTGCAGCTCGGCGGCCCGGCCGTCTATCACGGCGAAATCGAGGATCGCCCGGTGCTCGGCACCGGGGCCACGGCCACCGCCCTTCACATCGTCGCCGCGCTGTCGCTCGTCACGCGCACGCTCGCGCTGTGGCTCGCGCTGCTGGTCGCGAGCGGCGCACTCGTCATGGCCACCCATCATGTCTGATTCATCCATCGCGCACGGCGGCAACCTGCATGAAGCCGCCCGCCGCCACGGCATTCCGTACGACGCGTGGCTCGATCTGTCGACCGGCATCAATCCGGTCGGCTACCCGGTGCCCCCCGTGCCGGCCAACGCCTGGCGCCGGCTGCCCGACGACGGCGACGGCCTCGCGGCCTGCGCCGCGCAGTACTACCACGCGCCCGATCCCGCGCACGTGCTGCCGGTCGCCGGCAGCCAGGCCGCGATCCGCGCGTTGCCGGCGTTGCTGCCGGCCGGCGACGCCGGCGTCGCGGCGCTCGCGTACGGCGAATACGCACCCGCGTTCGCGCGCCACGGCCATCGCGTCGTCGCGCTCGACATCCACGCGGATACGCTGCTCGCGACGCTGCGTCACGTCATCGTCGGGAATCCGAACAATCCGACCGCCGAATTCGTGCCGACCGCGCGCCTGCTCGGCTGGCATGCGCAACTGGCGGCACGCGGCGGTACGCTGATCGTCGACGAAGCGTTCGCCGACACGGGCGCCGCCCCATCGCTCGCGCCGCACGCCGATCGTCCGGGGCTCGTCGTGCTGCGCTCGGTCGGCAAGTTCTTCGGGCTCGCCGGGATTCGCGCGGGCTTCGTGCTCGCGTGCCCGACTCAGATCGTCGCGTTGCGCGACACGCTCGGCGCGTGGACCGTCGGCGGCCCCGCGCGCCACGCGGTCGCCGCGGCATTCGCCGATCGCGCGTGGCAAGCTGCCGCCCGCGAGCGACTCGCGGCAGACGGCGAACGACTGGCCGCGCTGCTGCGCGCGCACGGCTTCGCGGTCCGCGCGACACCGCTCTTCAGCTGGACCGACGACCCGCGCGCCGCGGCGCTGCATGCGGCGCTCGCAACGCACGGGATCTGGACGCGGCACTTCCCGGCCCCGTCGAGCGTGCGCGTCGGCTTGCCGGGCAGCGAAGCCGAATGGCAGCGCCTCGGCGACGCGCTCGCGCAATGCGTACCCCTGCTGCAGGCGTCCGCATGAGTCCGCGCATGTTCCGTCGGCTCGCGCCGGCCGCGCTGCTGACCGCGCTCGTTCATGCGCCGCTCGTCCACGCCGACGTCTCGACGCGCGACGACGCCGGCAATACGGTCACGTTACCCGCGCCTGCCCAACGCGTGATCAGCCTCGCGCCGCACGCGACCGAACTCGTCTACGCGGCCGGCGGCGGTGCGAAGCTCGTCGGCACCGTCACGTACAGCGACTATCCGCCCGCCGCGCAAGCGGTGCCGCGCGTCGGCGACAACAAGGCGCTCGACCTCGAACGCATCGCCGCGCTAAAGCCCGACCTGATCGTCGTCTGGCGGCACGGCAACGCCGAGCGGCAGACCGACGCGCTGCGCGCGCTGCACATTCCGCTGTTCTTCAGTGAACCGAAGCATCTCGACGACGTATCGTCGTCGCTGCGCCGGCTCGGCACGCTGCTCGGCACCCAATCGACCGCCGATGCCGCCGCGGCCGCCTTCATGCGCGACATCGCGGCCCTGCGCGCACGCTACGCGGCACGCCCGCCCGTCTCGATGTTCTTCCAGGTGTGGGACCGCCCGCTGACGACGCTCAACGGCACGCACCTGATCAACGAAGTGTTCGAACTCTGCGGCGGCCGCAACGTATTTGCGTCGCTCAAGCCGCTCGCGCCGACCGTGACCGACGAAGCCGTGCTCGTGGCGAATCCGGAAGCGATCGTGACAACGAGCGCCGGGGCGACCCGTTCGAACGAACCGCTGCCGAGCCTCGCGCGCTGGCGTGCGTGGCCCGCGCTGACGGCCGTGGCGCGCAACAACCTGTTCGCGATCGACGGCGATCTGCTGACGCGGCCGTCGCCGCGCATCGCGCAGGGCGCGGCCGCGCTGTGCGAGGACCTGGATGCCGCGCGTGCGCGGCGGCCGGCGCGCTGATGTCCGGCGGCGGGCGGGTGCATCGCGCATCGATATCGGATGCGCCGGGCGAGCGCGACGGATCGGTCCTGCGCGGCGTCGGTCATCTGCAGACGCAACCGCGCCTACGCGTCCCAGTGCACGACTTCCGCTGCATGTGCGTCGTCGTCCGCGCGCAGCCAGACGGCCCCGCCCGTCGGCACCGGCCGCGACAGCAGCGTATCGAGCGGCACACGCAATAGATGCGACGCGAATGCGCGGATCACGCCCGCATGCGTGACGACCCATTGCGGGCCGTCGAGCTTCGCCATCGCATCGGCCTGCCGCGCAATCCGCGCGGCGAATCGCGCCACGCTTTCGCCGCCGTGCGCGCACGCATGCATCAGGTCGGCCGCCCATGCATCGAGCGCCGCACGGTCGATATCGTCCCAGCGCTGCATTTCCCACGCGCCGAAATCCATTTCCTGCCAGTCGGCATCGCGCCGCAGCGGCACGTCGAGTGCCCGCGCGAGCCGTTCGGCAATCGACGCGCAACGCGTCAGCGGGCTCGTCCAGACCTGTTCGGGCAACGGCGCGCCGAGTGTCGACAGATGCGTACGCACGGCCTGCGCGCCGCCATCGGCCGATTCGGCGAGCGGCACGTCGCTGCGCCCGTAGCAGATGCCCGGCTCGATGCCGACGGCCGGATGGCGGATCAGGACGATGTCCATCCGAGCACCACGAGATAGATCGCCAATTCGCCCAATTGCTGCGCGAAACCGAGACAGTCGCCCGTATAACCGCCGATCCGCTTCAAGAAGTAGCGGGCCAGCCACGCGCGCACCACGACGAGCGCCACGCATGCGGCAGCGCCCATGCGCCAGTCCGGCCAGAACAGCCACGGCAGTCCGAACACCGCCGCGACGCACGCCGCGCGTGCGCCCATCCGTTGCGCGACCGGCTTCGCCTTGCCTTCGGGCCGCACGTAGTCGAGCGTCATCAGCAGGCTCACGGCCATCGCGCGGCTCGCCGCATGCGCGGCGATCATCGTCCATGCGGCGCGCAGCGGCAGCATCGACGTCAGCGCCTGCCATTTCAGCCCGAGCGCGATCACGAGCGCGACCGCACCGAACGTGCCGATCCGCGAATCGTGCATGATGCGCAGCACGTCGTCGCGCGTGTAGCCGCCGCCGAACGCATCGCAACTGTCGGCGAGGCCGTCTTCGTGGAAGGCGCCGGTCGCGAGCAGCGTCGCGGCCATCGACAGCCCGACCGCGATCGACGGTGGCAGCGCGCGCAGCGCGACGAGATAGACCAGCGCGCCCCATGCGCCGACGCAAGCGCCGACGAGCGGGAAATAGCGCGCGGCCTGGTCGAGATCGCCGGCCGCATAGCCGATCGAGCGCGGCACGGGCACGCGCGTGAAATAGCCGAGCGCGACGAAGAAGTAGCGCAGTTCGGCTCGCATGCCGCGCGCGCGCTCAGGCGTCACGATTGTCGACACCGGCGGATTCGAAGCTCGCCATCTCGCTCAGGAACGCGGCCGCCGCGCGCACCAGCGGCAGCGCGAGCGCGGCGCCCGTGCCTTCGCCGAGCCGCAGGTCGAGCGCGAGCAGCGGCTTCGCGCCGAAATGCTCGAGCATGCGCCGATGGCCAGCCTCGTGCGACGTATGCGAGAACACGCAGTAGTCGCGCACGCCGGGCGCGATGCGCTCGGCGACGAGCAGCGCGGCGGTCGCGATGAAGCCGTCGACGAGGATCGTCATCCGCTCGCTCGCGGCCGCGAGGTACGCGCCCGTCATCATCGCGATCTCGAAGCCGCCGAACGTCGCGAGCACGTCGAGCGGCGCGATCGCATGCGAATGCTTGACGAGCGCGCGGCCAAGCACCGCGCGCTTGTGCGCGAGGCCCTGATCGTCGAGCCCCGTGCCGCGGCCGACGCATGCGTCGATCGGCACGTCGAGCAGACGGCTCATCAGGCACGCGGCCGACGACGTGTTCGCGATCCCCATCTCGCCGAAGCCGATCACGTTCGTGCCGAGCGACGCGTGCAGGCGAACGCGCGCCGCGCCGGCGGCCAGCGCGGCCATCGCCTCGTCGCGCGTCATCGCCGGCTGCGCCGCGAAGTTGCGCGTGCCGCGCGCGACCGGCAGCGACACCAGCCGGTCCGACAGCGGCAGCGGCGACGCGACGCCCGCATCGACGATCTCGAGCGTGCTCTGCGCGACACCCGAAAACGCGTTGATCGCCGCACCGCCGGCCAGAAAGTTCGCGACCATCTGCGCGGTCACCGCCTGCGGATAAGGACTGACGCCCTCGGCCGCGATCCCGTGGTCGCCCGCGAACACGATCGTCGCGGGCCGCTGCACGACCGGCCGCTCGGTGTGCTGGATCAGGCCGATCTGCAGCGCGACCGCCTCGAGCTGACCGAGGCTGCCGGGTGGCTTGGTCTTGTGGTCGATCACATGTTGGAGACGCTTGCGCAGTGCGTCGTCGAGCGGCGCGATCGCGGGCGGGAATTGGGTCGGAGTCGTCATCGAGGAGCCGTGTCGTGCGCGCGGCATGCGCCGCGCATCGGAAAAATCGGAACGGGAAACGTCATTGTCGCGCAGGCCATGCGGGCAGCAGCGCATCGCGGCCGTTCTCGCGGATCAGCACGAGCGGATAGCCGAACGCGTCGCTCGCGCGCTCGGGCGTCAGCACGTCGTGCACGCGGCCGGCCCACGCTTGGCCGCGGCCGTCGAGCAGCAGCGCATGCGTCGCGAAACGCCGCGCGAGATTCAGATCGTGACACGAAAACACCACCGTGCGCGGGCCTGCCGCGAGCCACGCGGCGAGCGCGGTCAGGCAGTCGATCTGGTGATGCAGGTCGAGATGCGCGAGCGGTTCGTCGAGCAGCATCAGCGGCGCATCCTGGCACAGCGTCGCGGCCAGCGCGACCCGCTGCCGCTCGCCGCCCGACAGCGACATCACGTCGCGCGCCGCGAGCGGGCTCAGGTCGAACGTCGCCAGCGCATCGCGCGCGGCCGCGCGGTCGTCGTCGCGCTCCCAGCCCCAGCCGCCGAGATACGGAAAGCGGTTGAGCAGCACCGTGTCGAACACCGTCGCGCTGAACGCATCGTGCAATTGCTGCGGCATCAGCGCGCGGCGCTGCGCGAGGTGCTCGGGACGCCACGCGGCAAGCGGCCGGCCGTCGATCTCGACGTGTCCGCCAGCGGGCGGCTGCAATCCCGCGAGCGTGGCGAGCAGCGTCGTCTTGCCCGCGCCGTTCGGGCCGGCGACGCACCAGATCTCGCCGGGGCGGAACGCGTGCGTGAAGCGATCGAGCAGCGTGCGCGCGCCGGCCTTCAATGTCAGGTCGACGGCCCTGTAGTGCATGTCGCCGGCGGCGGCGTACGATGTGGCGCCCGTCATCGCATCGGCCTCCTCAGCAACATCCACAGGAACACCGGCACGCCGATCAACGCGGTCATCACGCCGACCGGCAGTTGCGCGGGCGCGATCGCGGTGCGCGCGAGCAGGTCGGCCGCCATCACGCCGCCACCGCCCGCGAGCATCGCGGCCGGCAGCAGCATCCGCTGGTCGTTGCCGAACGCGAGCCGCAGCGCATGCGGCACGACGAGCCCGACGAAGCCGATCGTGCCGGCCGTCGTCACGGCAGCGGCGGCGGCCAGCGACGCGACGAGATAGATCCGCACGCGCAGCCGCGCGACCGGCACGCCGAGCGCCTGCGCGGTCGCGTCGCCGCGCAGCAGCACGTTCAGTTGCGACGCGGCCGGCAGCGCGACGCACGCGCTCAGCAACAGCGCGCCCCACGCGAACCACGGCGCCGTCGCGCCGTTCAGGTCGCCCGTCAGCCAGAAGATGATGCCGCGCAGCCGCGCATCGGGCGCGAGCGACAGCAACAGCGTGACGAGCGCGCCCCATCCCGCCGCGATCACGACGCCGGTGAGCAGCAGCCGCGGCGATGCGTCGCGCGATTCGCCGCGCCACAGCTCGCGTCTGGCGAGACCGAGCACGAGCGCGACCGAGACGAGCGAACCGGCGAACGCGGATGCGTCGACGAGCCACCACGCGCCGCCCGCGATCATCGCGACGAGCGCGAAGCCGGCCGCGCCGCCGGACACGCCCAGCACGTACGGCTCCGCGAGCGGATTGCGCAGCAGCACTTGCAACAACGCGCCGGCCAGCGCGAGCAGCGCGCCGCACGCGAAACCCGCGAGCGCGCGCGGCAGGCGCAGCGTGCGGACGATATCGGCAAACAGGGTATCGCCGCCGTGCGGCACGAGCGAAGCGAGTGCCTGCCACGGCGACATCGGCACGCTGCCGATCGACAGCGACGCGACGAACAGCAATGCGACCACGGCGGCCAGCGCGGCCCAGATGACAGTGGCGCGTGCGGCGCTCATGCGGCGCACGGCCGCGCGCCCGACGCACGGCGCATCCGCTTGCAGGGGCCGGCCGGGCGCGACGGGGGCGCGTGGCGGACGATTGGGGTCGGCATCGAAGAACGTTCCGTGAAGCATTGCGCGCCCCGCTTCCCCGCAGGCCGCGCGTCATGGAGCCCGTGCGGGCTCCCCGTCTCGGCCGGTATCCGGGCTGGCGGCGGTCCGGCTCGCCTTCCCGCGCGATGACGCGCAGTGGCCCGCGCCCGCGTGCGACCTGCACGCGAAACGCGCCCGAGCCGGCCTGCGTCATGCGACGCGGCCGCTTACCGTTGCGGGGGCAGCGCAGGTTGACGCGCTCGCGGAGCCCGCACCCTGCTTCCCGTTTAACCGCGCGTCCTGCGCGCGAGCACCGAGGCGGCGCCAGTTTAGGAGCCGGTCGCGCGAGCGTCAAGGAAGCGTCCGGAGACACGCGGGACGCGCCTATTCGCGGCAAGAAGCAGGGGTGTTACGACTGGAAACGTTACAGATGTCGGATTGCGCGTTATTCCGCGCTAAAATGCTGGGTCTTTAGAGGACGCAGCAAATGCTCAACGAACTCGAAACCCTATCTCAAAATATTGGCCGTCTGATTTCGCTGAACAAGCGCTATCACTCGGAACGGCTCGCGCTCGAGGAGCAGGTCGCGCAATTGCGCGCGGAAGCGGACACGGTCCGCGCGGAACTCGCGCAGCTGCGCGACGAACGCAATGCGCTCGCGGCCGAGCGCGACACGCTGTCGGCGAAGATCGACGACGCCCAGGTGAAACTGAACGCGATTCTCGAAAAGCTGCCGCGCTCGAAGAGCGCGGAGCAAGCCGACAACCAGCTCGACCTGCTGGATGCGCAGGCGCGCACGGATGGCGATGACGCGGCCAGCCACGGAGAACATGCATGAGCACCAAGCAGATCGAAGTCTCGATTCTCGGTCAGCCCTATCGGCTCGCCTGTTCGGCCGAGACCGAAGCGGCGCTGCTCGAAGCGGTCGCGCGCGTCGACGCCGAAATGTCGAAAATCCGCTCGAACAGCTCGGTACGCGGCACCGATCGCATCGCGGTGATGGCGGCGCTGTCGCTCGCATCGGAATTGCTGCGGCTGCAAACGAGCGTGCGGCATGGTGAAGCATTTCCGGCGGAGGAAATCCGTCGTACAATGCACCAGATGAACGAACAACTCGGTGCGGTGCTCGCACAGCACGAGACGCAGTAACGTTTCAAACGATGCGTCGATTCCCCTTGATCTCGACGGTCAACGGTGGTCAAATTGGCGCATCGAATCACAGTTCAGTCAGCTTCCCTGCCTGGTTCGCCAAGGTCATATATTCCTTGAACCAATGCCATGTGCACGGTTGCGGAAATTTGTAGCACGGGCGCGCGCGTCACTCTGTCTGATGTACCCGAAGTGCTGCTAACTGCGACCAATTCTGAACCTCAGGTTCAGGATGCCGGCCTAGCGGCCAAGGCGGGGGCCTATCCAACGGCATCGGGAACTTCCGATGCCGTTTCCTTTTGAGGGTCTGTTTGCATGCGGAACGCGCATGCGAATGCCCGAAATCGCTCGTCCCCCGAGGGGACGTCCTTGCGGGGCGCAGGCAAGAAGCGAGGAGCGCCGTTTGGCCGAGCCAAACAAGTGACGAGCGACGCCGCCATACGGGCGATTTCGGGCATTCCCGTGGATTGAATTTTTAGTTTGGGTTGCCACGAGAACGGCCGTCCTCGTGGCAACGCATGCGCGTTCCGCATGCAAACAGACCCTCATGCCCATTCTGCGTCGATTACGATCCATGCAATACTGGCTGATGAAGTCCGAACCGGACGAAGCAAGCATCGACGATCTCGCCAACGCACCGCAGCGCTCGCTGCCGTGGACCGGCGTGCGCAACTATCAGGCGCGCAATTTCATGCGCGACACGATGAAGATCGGCGACGGCGTGCTGTTCTATCACTCGAGCTGCCCCGAGCCGGGCATCGCGGGCCTCGCCGAAGTATCGTCGACGCCCTACCCCGATCCCACGCAGTTCGATCCGAAAAGCCCCTATTACGATCCGAAATCGACGCAGGAAGCGCCACGCTGGCTGCTCGTCGACGTGCGCTTCGTGAAGAAGTCGCCGCTCGTGCCGCTCGCCGCGCTGCGCGAGCACGACGAGCTGGCCGACATGCGCGTGCTCGCCCGCGGCAACCGGCTGTCGATCACGCCGGTCACGCGGGCGGAATGGCGCTTCATCACCGAAAAGTTGATGAAGTAGGCCGCGCGCCAAAGGTCAAATCTGGTCAGTACACGCCGCCGCGACGGAACTCGCGGCCCGTTCGCGCAGCCTAAGCAACCGCTGTCGGCCGATCGGGCCGGCTGTCGTTTTTTTCGTCGCGCGGTACGCCCGCGTCGTGCACGCGTGATCCGCGTGCGCGCCCTCGCACAAGGAGTCCAACAATGACCAAGAAATCCGCACTCGCGCTGTCGCTCGCCCTTGCCGCCGCCGTTCCCGTCGCGCTGACGCTCGCGTCGCCCGCCGCGCACGCCCAGACGGCGAACCCGCACTTTCCGGAGCCGGCGGGCGTGCTGTCGCTTTCGTCGCAGGCCAGTGCCGACGTGCCGCAGGACATCATTCACATCACGCTGTTCTACGAGCAGCAGGCCAAGGATCCGGGCAGCCTCACCGCGCAGCTGAACCAGCGCGCGGACGCGGCGCTGTCGCAGGCGAAGGGCGTGTCGGGCGTCACCGCGCATACGGGTGCGTTCTCCGTGTATCCGAGCACCGATCGCGACGGCAAGATCTCCGCATGGCGCGGCCGCACCGAGGTCGCGCTCGAATCGCGCGATTTCGCCGCGGCGTCGAAGCTGGCAGGCCAGTTGTCGAACCTGATGCAGGTCGCGAACGTCGAGTTCTCGTTGTCGCCGGAAGCGCAGCGCGCGGCCGAGCAAAAGCTCACGACGGAAGCGATCAAGTCGTTCCGCGCCCGCGCGGACGAAGCCGCGAAGGCGTTCGGCTACAGCAGCTACACGATCCGCGACGTGAACGTCGGCAGCGGCCGCAACGTGCAGCCGTACACGCGCATGATGGCGATGGCCGCGGCGCCGATGGACAGCGCGAAGATGAGCGCGCCGATCGCGGTCGAAGGCGGCAAGGCCACCGTGTCGGTCACCGTCAACGGCTCCGTGCAGATGAAGTAACGCGCGTCGCGCAGTTGTCGGAAACGAAAACGCCGGCCCGAGGGCCGGCGTTTTTCATGTACCTCCGTGCAGCCGATGCACGCGCCGATCACGCGTGCATCGATACCGCGTCACGTAATCACTTCATGCAGCCGCATTCGCGTTCGCCGCGCGGCGGCGATACGCCCAGACCATCATCGCGATCCCCGCGACGATCATCGGCAGCGACAGCCACTGCCCCATCGACAGGCCGAGCGCCAGCAGACCGAGGAAGTCGTCGGGTTCGCGCGCGAACTCGACCGTGAAGCGCGCGAGGCCATAACCGATCAGGAACAGTGCCGATATCGCGCCCATCGGCCGCGGCTTGCGCGCGAACAGGAACAGCACGAAGAACAGTGCGATACCTTCGAGCGCGATTTCATAGAGCTGCGAAGGATGGCGCGGCAGCATCTGGTATTGCATGAACACGTCGGCGAGATGCCACTTCTCCACGAGTGCCGGGTGCTTCGGCAGCCATGCCGCATCGTCGCGCATCGCGCCCGGGAACAGCATCGCCCACGGCGCCGTCGGATCGGTCACGCGGCCCCACAGTTCGCCGTTGATGAAGTTGCCGAGCCGCCCCGCCGCGAGCCCGGTCGGCACCATCGGCGCGACGAAATCGGTGACCTGCAGCCAGTGCCGCTTGCGCTGCCACGCGAACAGCATCATCGCGAGCGTCACGCCGAGGAAGCCGCCGTGAAACGACATGCCGCCTTCCCACACCTTGAACACGTCGAGCGGGTGCGAGAAGTAGAAATCGGCCTTGTAGAACAGCACGTAGCCGAGCCGGCCGCCGAGCACGGTGCCCAGCACGCCGTAGAACATCATGTCGTCGATGTCCTTCGCGGTCCAGCCCTGCGCCGCGACGTACGGCAGCTTCAGGCGGATCCGGCCGACGACGATCGCCGCGATGAAGCCGACGAGATACATGAGGCCGTACCAGCGCACGGCCAGCGGCCCGAGATGGATCGCAACGGGGTCGAAATTCGGGTGAATGATCATGGGTTAGCGAAGAAGTTTTCGAATACGGTACGGCCGTCGCACGCGCAGCACCGCGCGTTGGACGGCGCCCGCGCGCCATCGTTCACGTCACGCGGCAAGACCTTGTGCGCGCACGACGTCGATGAAACCGGCGAGCACGGGGCTCACGTCGCCGGTGCGCCACACGAGCCCCGTCTCGACGACCGGCGCAGAGCCGGCGAGCGGCCGGTAGACCACGCCGGTGCGCCGCAGGTTACGCAGCGATTGCGGCACCAGTGCGACGCCCATGCCGGCCGACACGAGGCTGACGATCGTCTGCATCTGGATCGCCTCCTGGCCGATGCGCGGGGTTGCCCCCGCCGCGCCGTAGCAGCCCGTAATGATGTCATAAAAGCCGGGCGCCAAACGGCGCGGAAAGATCACGAGCGGCAACGCGGCGACATCGGCAAGCTGCACGGGCGCGTCCTCGGGCGCATCGGACGCCCCGGCCGGCATCGCGACCACCAGCGGCTCGCGCACGACCGGCAGATACGACAGCCCGGCCGCGTGACGCGGCGGCACGGGCGGAATGACGAGCCCGGCGTCGATGCGCCCGGCGACGAGTTCGTCGATCTGCACGTCGCTCGTCGCTTCGGCGAGCTGCAACCGCACCTGCGGGTAGCGCGCGCCGAACGCACGCAGCAAAGACGGCAACAGCCCGTAATCGGCGGTCGACACGAATGCGAGCGATAGCGAGCCGGCCTCCCCGCGTGCGAGCCGTCGCGCGAGCGGCGGCAGTGCATCGGCCGACGCCAGCAGCCGGTGCACGTCCGGCAACAACGCCGCGCCGACCGCCGTCAGCGCCACCGAGCGCTTGGTGCGCACGAACAGCGCGACGCCCAGCGTGTCCTCGAGCGCGCGGATCGCCTGCGACAGCGGCGGCTGCGTCATCGACAGGCGCTCGGCCGCGCGACCGAAGTGACGCTCGTCGGCGACGGTCGCGAAATAGCGCCACTGGCGCAGGTCGGGGATCGGGTCGGCCATGTTGGACTCATTCGAAAAACGACTTAATAGGCGACAAATAATATATTGGACATCCCAATCGGGAAACTCCATGCTTGTTCGATCCGAACCGGCGCGCCCTTCAGGGTGACGCCCATACAACGATGGAGTCCCCCATGTCGTACAACCGCCGCTCGAAGCACATCACGCAAGGCGTGGCCCGTTCGCCGAACCGCTCGATGTATTACGCCCTCGGCTACCAGAAGGACGATTTCGACAAACCGATGGTCGGCATCGCGAACGGCCATTCGACGATCACGCCGTGCAATTCCGGCCTGCAGCGCCTGTCGGATGCGGCCGTGGCGGCCGTGAAGGCGGCCGGCGCGAATCCGCAGATCTTCGGCACGCCGACGATTTCGGACGGCATGTCGATGGGCACCGAAGGGATGAAGTATTCGCTCGTGTCGCGCGAAGTGATCGCCGACTGCATCGAGACCTGCGTGCAGGGCCAGTGGATGGACGGCGTGGTGGTGGTCGGCGGCTGCGACAAGAACATGCCGGGCGGCATGATCGCGCTCGCGCGCCTGAACGTGCCGGGCATCTACGTGTACGGCGGCACGATCCGCCCGGGCAACTGGAAAGGCCGCGACCTGACGATCGTGTCGTCGTTCGAGGCCGTCGGCGAATTCACCGCGGGCCGGATGTCGCAGGAGGATTTCGAAGGCGTCGAGAAGAACGCGTGTCCGACGTCGGGTTCGTGCGGCGGCATGTACACCGCGAACACGATGAGCTCGTCGTTCGAGGCGCTCGGGATGTCGCTGCTGTATTCGTCGACGATGGCGAACCCCGACCAGGAGAAAGTCGATTCGGCCGCCGAATCGGCGCGCGTGCTGGTCGAGGCGGTGAAGCGCGACCTGAAGCCGCGCGACATCATCACGAAGGAATCGATCGAGAACGCGGTGTCGCTGATCATGGCCACCGGCGGGTCGACCAATGCGGTGCTGCACTATCTCGCGATCGCGCACGCGGCCGAGGTCGACTGGACGATCGACGACTTCGAGCGCATCCGCAAGCGCGTGCCGGTGATCTGCGACCTGAAGCCGTCGGGACAGTACGTCGCGACCGACCTGCACCGGGCCGGCGGGATTCCGCAGGTGCTGAAGATCCTGCTCGATGCGGGGCTGCTGCACGGCGACTGCATGACGATCACCGGCCGCACGATCGCCGACGAGCTGAAGGACGTGCCGAGCGTGCCGCGCGCGGATCAGCACGTGATCTTCCCGATCGACCGCGCGCTGTACAAGGAAGGCCACCTGGCGATCCTGAAGGGCAATCTCGCGGAAGACGGTGCGGTCGCGAAAATCACCGGCCTGAAGAACCCGGTGATCACCGGCCCGGCGCGCGTGTTCGACGACGAGCAGAGCGCGATGGATGCGATCCTCGGCGACCGGATCCGCGCGGGCGACATCCTCGTGCTGCGCTACCTGGGCCCGCAGGGCGGCCCCGGCATGCCGGAAATGCTCGCGCCGACTTCCGCGATCATCGGCAAGGGGCTCGGCGAATCGGTCGGCTTCATCACGGACGGCCGCTTCTCGGGCGGCACCTGGGGCATGGTGGTCGGCCACGTCGCGCCGGAGGCGTTCGTCGGCGGCACGATCGCGCTGGTGCAGGAAGGCGATTCGATCACGATCGACGCGCACCGGCTGCTGCTGCAACTGAACGTCGACGAGCCGGAACTCGCACGCCGCCGCGCCGCGTGGCGGCAACCGGCGCCGCGCTATACGCGCGGGGTGCTCGCCAAATTCGCGGCGCTCGCGCGGCCGGCGAACCAGGGGGCGGTCACGGGCTGAGGCAGGGACACCATCGCATGCGGCCCCGATAAACGGGGGCCGCCTGGGGAACGCGCAAAACCTGCTTCCCCTTTGCTTCTATAATGCGCGGACCATGAAGCCGGCCGTCCCCGCCGGCGGAGAACCGCATGAAACAGACGATATTGCGCGTGCTGCTCGCGATGCTGCTGACCGGCAGCGCGGCGGCGGCGCGTGCCGACCAGGCCGACGGGCTCGCCCTGGCGCAGCGCAGGAACTGCATGGCCTGCCATGCGATCGGCAAGCCGCTGATGGGCCCGGCGTTTCGCGACATCGCCGGCAAGTACGCGGCGCGTGGCGATGCGGTCGATTACCTCGCGCAATCGATCGTGAAAGGCAGCGTCGGCGTGTGGGGCAGCGTGCCGATGCCCGCCAATACGCAACTGACGAGCACCGAAGCGCACACGCTCGCGCAGTGGGTGCTGTCGGTACGCTGAACCGGATAGCGGCGCGGCGCCCCCCTGTCGTGTGCAGGGCGCCGCAAGAAGGCAGCCCTGTAACGACTGGCCAGCGCCTTCCCGGCGGCTTCACAGGCACTTACCGCACCTGCTCCCCGTTCGCGAACGATGGCCCGTTCAGCCGGAATGACCGGCGCGACGACGGGCGATCTCTTCATCGACCGCATCGCGCACCCAGTCCATCACCTCGGTTTCCAGCGCGAGCGCGACTTCGCGCGTGACCTGGCCGACCAGCCAGGCCGAATGCTCGTGCAGCGCATCGCGACAACGCGCTTCGATGGCCTCGCGCCCGGCCCCGGTCAGATAATTCGTCAGGCGATTGCGCAGCCGTTCGGCGATGTGCTGTGCATCTTCCGGCGTCAGCCCGTCCGCGGCCTGCGCGTCCGGCTGCGGCGCTGCGCTCGGCAGGACCGCCTCCGGCATCGCCGTATCGGGCGCGTGCCCGGCCGCTTCGTGCGCCATCGCGGCGAACGTGGGCTGCGGCAAGTCGTCATTGACCAGCGACGAGCGCAGCGGCGCCATCGTCGCCCCCGCCTCTTCGGCGACCACGTGCTCCGCGGCGCCGGGTTCGGCCGGCGCATCGGTCTCGCCCCCGGCGGCCGGCGTCGCCACGTCGCCCGGCAGCTCGACGGCCGGCACGTGCGGCGTCGGGACGGGTTCGACCACGACGGAATCGGGGTCGGCTTCGGTTTGACGGGAATCGGCCGGCGCGGCAGCGGCGGCGCCCGGTGCGATCACGTCGGTGAGCACCGGAATCGCCGCGCGGTCGTGCGGCGCGGCGGCGGCGGACGCCGACGAACGCGCCGACGCCGGCTTGCCCGGCACCAGCACGTCGGTCAGTGTCGGGATCGAGGATGAATCGGCTTCTGTCACGGGAACACTCCGTCGACGGTTGCGGCTAGCCGCCCTGCTTGTAGTTGTTCAGCGCGTAGCCGCGGTCGCGGTAGAACCGGTAGCGGTCGCGGCCCGCGGCCAGCTCGTCCGGCGCGTTGCCGACCACTTCGAGCAGGCGCTCGAAGCGGGCGAACTGCGCGGGCACGGTCGCGCCGAGGTTCAGCAGCACGTGATGATGCGGCGCGCGATCGAGATCGGCGGCCAGCACGATCGGCGTGCCGGCTGCGTGCTCGCTGTCGACGCCGCAATGCGGGATGAAATCGAGCGGCGAGAACGTCCAGAGCCGCTCGTCGAGCGCGCGCAGGCGCGCGGGCTCCGCGAGCACGACGACCGGCTGCCCGGCCTGATAGGCCTTGCGCAGCAGCCGGCACGCGTATGCGAGCGAATCGCCGACGTTCGAGTGGAAATCGATCCGCGTCATGGCCCGCGCACCCGCTGCGTCGTCAGCCCCGCCATCACTGGCCGGCGCGGTCGATCAGGAACTGCGCGAGCAACGGCACCGGACGGCCCGTCGCGCCCTTCGCGGCACCGCCCTTCCACGCGGTGCCCGCGATGTCGAGGTGGGCCCACGGGTAGCTCTCGGTGAAGCGCGACAGGAAGCACGCGGCCGTCACGGCGCCGGCCGGGCGCCCGCCGATGTTCGCGAGATCCGCGAAATTCGACTTCAGCTGATCCTGGTACTCGTCGTCGAGCGGCATGCGCCATGCCGGGTCGTTCGCCTCGCGCGACGCGTCGAGCAGTTCGCCCGCGAGCGCGTCGTTCGTCGAGAACAGCCCGCTGTTGTGGCCGCCCAGCGCGATCACGCAGGCGCCCGTCAGCGTCGCGACGTCGATCACGGCGGCCGGCTTGAAACGCTCGGCGTACGTGAGTGCGTCGCACAGGATCAGGCGGCCTTCGGCGTCGGTGTTCAGCACCTCGATCGTCAGCCCCTTCATGCTGGTGACGATGTCGCCCGGCTTCGTCGCATTGCCGCCCGGCATGTTCTCGCAGGTCGGCACGATCGCAACGACGTTGATCTTCAGGCCCATCTCGGCGACCGCGCGAATCGTGCCGAGCACCGAGCCCGCGCCGCACATGTCGTACTTCATCTCGTCCATGCCCTCGCCCGGCTTCAGCGAGATGCCGCCCGTATCGAACGTGATGCCCTTGCCGACCAGCACGACCGGCGCGGCCTTCGCGGCGGCGCCCTGGTAGTGCAGCACGATGAACTGCGGCGGCTCGACCGACGCGCGCGCGACCGACAGGAACGACCCCATCTTCAGCGCCTGGATCTGCTTGAGCCCGAGGACTTCGGCCTTCAGGCCCCAATCCTTCGCGATCTTCTTCGCGGTGTTGCCGAGATAGGTCGGCGTGCAGACGTTGCCCGGCAGGTTGCCGAGGTCGCGGGTGAGATCCATCCCGTTCGCAAGCGCGACGGCCTGCTTGACCGCGACCTTCGCGGCCTTTTCGTCCGCCGGGTCGACGCTGAACACGACGCGCTTGAGCGTGTGCGACGCCGGTTCCGGCTTGCTCTTCATCTGCGTGAAGCGGTAGGTCTCGTTGCGCAGCGCGAGGATCGCGGCGCGCACGCCCCAGTCGGAGCTGCGCTCGTCGACCGGCAGTTGCGCGAGCGAGAACGTGACCTGGACGACCTTGGTCGCCAGCAGCGCGCGCCAGGCGGCCGTCACCGCATCGTTATAGGCTTTCTGATTGAAAGCATCCTGCTTGCCGAGCCCGACCAGCAGCACGCGGGACGCGCCGATGCCCGACACTTCGTGCAGGAACAGCGTCTTGCCGCGCTTGCCGTCCATGTCGCCGGCCTTCACCACGCGCGAGATCAGTCCCTTGGTGGCCGTGTCGATGTCGAGCGCCGCGCCCGACAGGGTCTGCGCCTCGAAGATGCCGAGCACGATGCAGTCGGACTTCCCGGTCAGGAACCCCTTGGCCTCGCCTTTGCTCCAATCACAGCCTTTTATGCTAAAGTCCATCGCGCTTGTCCTCGGATAAAATCTGGGCTAAGGATGAAAGCCGCAATTATCCGCTATTTTTCCCGTGGCGGCGCGAGCGCTCCACCACGCGTGCGCAGCCTCCCGCCCTCTTCTCATCAAGAATGATCTTCGAACGCTCCCTCCAGCGCGAGCTTGCGTATACGGCTGGCGCCGTGTTCATGGTGCTGCTCACGATCATGCTCACGACGATGATGATTCGCATCGTCGGCTACGCCGCGTCCGGCGAAATCGATCCGCGGGACGTGCTCGTGCTGATCGGCCTGACCGTGATCGGCTATCTCGCCGTGATGCTCGTCGTCACGCTGTTCGTGTCGATCCTGTTCGTGCTGACCCGGTGGTACCGGGACTCCGAAATGGTGGTGTGGCTCGCGTCCGGCGTGAGCCTCACGCGCCTCATCAAACCGATCGGCGTGTTCGCCGCGCCGATCATCCTGCTGATCACCTTCTTCGCGTTCGTCGGCTGGCCGTGGTCGAACCAGCAGAGCAAGATGATCAAGGCGCGCTTCCAGCAGCGCGACGAAATCTCGCTGCTCGCGCCGGGCCAGTTCCGCGAATCGGCCGCGAACCATCGCGTGTTCTTCATCGAGAAGATGTCGCCGGACCAGAGCAAGGTCCAGAACGTGTTCGTCACGTCGACGGAAAACGGCAAGGTCAACGTGGTCGTGTCGCAGACGGGCCATACGGAAACCTCGAAGGACGGCGATCGCTTCGTCGTCCTCGAGGACGGCCGCCGCTACGACGGCACGCCCGGCCAGCCGAACTTCAAGATCATGGAGTTCGAGCGCTACGGCGTGAAGATCACGAGCAAGCCCGTCACCAACGTGCAGACCACCAACAGCACGCCCACGCCCGACCTGTTGCGCAACCCGACGCGCGACAACCTCGCGGAATTCGCGTGGCGCGCGGGGCTGCCGCTGATCGCGATCAACCTGATGGTGCTCGGCATCCCGCTCTCGTACCAGAACCCGCGCCGCAGCCGCACGATCAACCTCGTGATGGCCGTGCTGATCTACCTCACGTACTCGAACCTGCTGAACGTCGTGCAGGCGCAGATCGAGCAGGGCAAGATGTCGTTCGGCGTCGGGCTCGTCGGGCTGCACGTCATCGTCGCGGCGATCGTCGCGTTCATTTTCTGGTTGCGCGTGCGCAATCGTCCGTTGTTGACACGCGCGCTGTTCGGCCGCTCGGGAGCATGATCGATGCGGCTCTATGAAAAGTACTTCGCGCGACAGATCTACATCACGTTCATCTTCATCCTGTTCGCGTTCTCGGGTCTGTTCTTCTTCTTCGACCTGATCAGCGAGCTGAACTCGGTCGGGCACGGCAACTACAAGTTCGGTTACGCGGTGCTGCGCGTCGCGCTGCAGACGCCGTCGCGCTTCTACGAGATCATCCCGGTCGCCGCGCTGATCAGCGCGATCTACGTGTTCGCGCAGATGGCCGCGAACTCGGAATTCACGATCTTCCGCGTGTCGGGCCTCGCGACCAACCAGGCGCTGCGCTCGCTGCTGAAGATCGGCGTGCCGCTCGTGATCGTCACCTACCTGATCGGCGAATTCGTCGGCCCGTACGCCGACCAGTTGTCCGAACGCGTGCGGCTGCAGGCGCTCGGCGCATCGGTGTCGTCGAACTTCCAGTCGGGCGTGTGGGTGAAGGACACGCTCGCGGCCCGCGAGAACGGCGAGCAGGTCACGCGCTTCGTCAACGTCGGCAGCCTGTCGCCCGACTCGACGATCAGCAACGTGCGCATCTACGAATTCGACTCGAAATTCCAGCTGCGGAACGTGCGCATCGCGCAGACGGGCCGCTACGAGCCGCCCGGCCACTGGCTGCTGAAGGGCGTCACCGAGACGGAGCTGACGCCGATCAAGCCGATCAGCGGCCAGCCGGCCGATGCGCTGAACCCCGTGTACCGGTCGCAGCAGGTGTCGCTGCCCGAATACCGGCTGCGCTCCGACCTGACGCCGCAGATCCTGTCGGTGCTGCTCGTGTCGCCGGAGCGCATGTCGATCATCAACCTGTTCCGCTACATCCAGCACTTGCGCGAGAACCAGCAGGACACGCAGCGCTACGACATCGCACTGTGGCGCAAGCTGCTGTATCCGTTCGCGGTGTTCGTGATGCTCGTGCTGTCGCTGCCGTTCGCGTACCTGCATACGCGCGCCGGCGTGGTCGGCGTGAAGGTGTTCGGCGGCATCATGCTCGGCATGAGCTTCCAGCTGCTCAACACGCTGTTCTCGCACATCGGCACGCTGAACACGTGGCCCGCGCCGCTCACCGCGGCGACGCCGGGCCTCATCTATCTCGCGCTCGGCCTGTTCGCGCTCAAGTGGGTCGACCGGCACTGAGCGCCGCGTCGCGACGGAGGCTTCGACATGCATTCGCACGGTATCGTCCTGTTCGGCCACGGCGCCCGCGACCCGCGCTGGGCCGAGCCGTTCGAGCGGCTCGCCGCGCGGCTGCGCGGCGCCGGCTCCCCTGCCGCGCAGGTGTCGCTCGCCTTCCTCGAACTGATGACGCCGTCGCTCGGTGACGCCGTGGCCGCGCAAGTCGCGGCCGGCTGCACGCGCATCACCGTGGTGCCCGTATTCTTCGGCCAGGGCGGCCATGTGCGCCGCGACCTGCCGCAGCTCGTCGACGCATGCCGCGCCGCGCATCCGGGCGTCGAGATCCGCTGCGCAACGGCCGTCGGCGAAGACGACGGCGTGCTCGACGCGGTCGCGCGCTATTGCATCGGGCAACTCGGCGGCGACGCGTAGGCCGCGCTTTCCGCGCAGCCAAAGAAAAAGCGCTGGCGGTTGCCAGCGCTTTTTTCGTTTCGGACCGCGTTCGAGCCGCGCTCAGGCGGCATTGCGCACCGGAGCACCCGCCTGCGCCAGCCGTGCGCGTTCGGCGAATGCATCGCCGATCATCAGCAGGCTCGGTTCCGCCGGATCGAGCCACGCCTGCGCGTCGCCGGCCGCCATCTGCGCGAGCGTGAGCGTCAGCGTGCGTTCGCGCGCGGTGCTGCAGGCCTCGACGATCGCCACCGGCGTCGCGGGCGCACGGCCGGCGTCGATCAGTTCCTGCGCGATGCCGGGCGCGCTGTCGCGGCCCATGTAGTAGACGATCGAATCGGCACGCGCGGCTTCGCGGATCTCGTCGCTGCCCGGCGCGCGGCTGTGCGTCGCGAACGCGACGCTGCGCGACACGCCGCGCAACGTGAGCGAACGCTTGAGCGTCGCCGCGCCGGCCAGCGCCGCGGTGATGCCCGGCACGACCTCGTAGTCGATGCCGGCCGCCTCGAGCGCGCGCATTTCCTCTTCGGCGCGGCCGAACAGCATCGGATCGCCACCCTTCAGCCGCACGACGCACGCGTGCTCGCGCGCCGCGTCGACGATCTGCTTGTTGATGAAATGCTGCGCGGTCGAGCGCTGCCCGCAGCGCTTGCCGACCGCGATCTTGCGCGCGTTCGGCGCATAGTCGAGCATCGCGGGCTCGACGAGCGCGTCGTGCAGCACGACGTCGGCCTGCTCGAGCAGCCGCATGCCGCGCACCGTGATGAGGTCCGCGGCGCCCGGCCCTGCTCCGATCAGATACACCTTGCCCATGTTTGTCGCTTCGTTAGGGTCCTGCCGCGGCGGCCGGTTCGCCGCCGCGCCGATTGACGATTACGCCGAGAACGCGCGGATCATGCCCGCGGCGACCGTGTGGTGGGTCGCCTCGTCGATCAGCACGAACGCGCCCGTACCGGGATGCGCATCGTAGGTGTCGCAGACGATCGGCTTCTGCAGCGTCAGCGCCACGCGGCCGATGTCGTTCATCTTCAGTTCCTGACGGTCGGTCGCGTGCGACAGCGTATGCACGTCGAGCACCTGCTTGACCGCGCCGATCTTCGCGAACACCGTGCTGGTGGTCTGCTTCAGCAGGTACTTGCGCTGCGGCGACAGCGGCGCCTCGTCGAACCAGCACAGGTCGGCCTCGAGCTTCTTGGCCGGCTCGACCGGCTCGGCGGTCGTGACGAGCATGTCGCCGCGCGACACGTCGACATCCTGTTCGAGACGGATCGTCACGGTCTGGCCCGCGAACGCGTGCGCAACCGCCGCGGTGCCGCCGGGCACCGGCGCGACGATCTCGGCCACCGTCGCGGTGCGGTTCGACGGCAGCACGACGATCTCGTCGCCGACCTTCACTTCGCCCGACTCGATCCGGCCCATGTAGCCGCGGAAATCGTCGGCCGAGCTGCCGTCCTGGCGCGCGACCCACTGCACCGGGAAGCGCAGCGCGTCATGCGCCTGCGTCTCGACCGGCAGCGATTCGAGCACGTCGAGGAGCGGCTCGCCCGCGTACCACGGCATGCGCTCGCTCGCGCCGACGATGTTGTCGCCCTTGAGCGCCGACACCGGCACGAAGCGCACGTCGGTCAGGCCGAGTTGCTTCGCGAGCGCGACGTACGCGTCGCGGATCTCGTTGAAGCGCGCCTCGCTGTAGTCGACGAGGTCCATCTTGTTGATCGCGACGATCACGTGCTGCAACCCGAGCAGCTTGACGATCGCGCTGTGGCGCTTGGTCTGCGGCAGGAGTTGCACGACGCCGTTCTCGACCGTGATGCGCGTCGCGTCGACCAGGATGATCGCCGCGTGCGCGGTCGACGCGCCCGTCACCATGTTGCGCGTGTACTGCTCGTGGCCCGGCGTGTCGGCGATGATGAACTTGCGCTTCGCGGTCGCGAAGTAGCGGTACGCGACGTCGATCGTGATGCCCTGCTCGCGCTCGGCTTCCAGACCGTCCGTCAGCAGCGCGAGGTCCAGTTCGTCGCCGACCGTGCGCTTGTTCTTCGCGCGCGACAGCGCGGACAGCTGATCGGACAGCACGGCCTTGCTGTCGTACAGCAGGCGGCCGATCAGCGTGCTCTTGCCGTCGTCGACGCTGCCCGCGGTGATGAAGCGCAACACGCCGAGGTCTTCGGTGTTCTCGATGATGCTCATGATGTGAATGTCCTCGTGTGCTTCAGAAATAACCTTGCTTCTTGCGCTGTTCCATCGCGGCTTCGGAGGCCTGATCGTCCATCCGGGTCGCGCCGCGCTCGGTGATCTCGGTCACCGCCGTCTCGGCGATGATCTTCTCGACGTCGTCCGCGTCGCTCTCGACCGGGCACGTGCAGCTGATGTCGCCGACCGTGCGGAAGCGCACCTGCGCCAGCTCGCTCGTCTCGCCGTCACGCATCGGCGTGAGCGGCGTGACCGGCACGAGCAGCCCGTTGCGGCGCACGATCTCGCGCTGGTGCGCGTAGTAGATCGACGGCAATTCGAGGTTTTCGCGCGCGATGTACTGCCACACGTCGAGCTCGGTCCAGTTCGAGATCGGGAACACGCGCAGGTGCTCGCCCTTGTGCAGGCGGGCGTTGTACAGGCTCCACAGCTCCGGGCGCTGCGCCTTCGGGTCCCACTGGCCGAATTCGTCACGGAACGAGAAGATGCGCTCCTTCGCGCGCGCCTTCTCTTCGTCGCGGCGCGCGCCGCCGATCAGCGCCGTGTAACCGTGCTGCTCGATCGTTTCCAGCAGCGTGACGGCCTGCGCGGCGTTGCGCGAATCGGTTTCGCGGCGCAGCACGACCGTGCCGCGCTTGATCGAATCCTCGACATGGCCGACCACCAGCTCGGCGCCGAGCTCTTGCGCACGACGGTCGCGGAAGTCGATCACTTCCTCGTAGTTGTGGCCCGTGTCGATGTGCACGAGCGGGAACGGCAGCGTCGTCTTGCGGTTCGCGCCGAGGCCGAACGCTTTCAGCGCGAGGTGCAGCACGACGACCGAGTCCTTGCCGCCCGAGAACAGCAGTGCCGGCTTGCTGCATTCGGCAACCAGTTCGCGCAGGATGTGGATCGACTCGGCTTCGAGCCAGTCGAGGTGGCCCATGCGGCTGTCGGCGCCGGTGGGCGGGGCAAAGGCGGATTGCTCGAGCGTCGTGCTCATGATTTCAGTCCTTCTCTTCTGGGTTCGTGCCGCCCGCTGTCGCGGGCGACGCAATATTCAGTTTCTTGTCGGCTTTCAGTGCGCGGCGCCGGCTTCGGCATTCGCGGGAATCGGCGTGATCGTCGTGACGTGCAGCCCGCATTCCTTCGTGTCGCGCGACTCCCACCACCAGCGGCCCGCGCGGCTGTCCTCGCCGGGGCGGATCGCACGCGTACACGGCTCGCAGCCGATGCTCGGGTAGCCGCGCGCATGCAGCGGATTGACCGGCACGTCAAACGCCTTAAGGTACGCCCACACGTCGGCTTCCGTCCAGTCGGCGAGCGGGTTGTACTTCGCGATCCCGCGCGCTTCGTCCTGTTCTTCCTCGTGCAGCTCCGCGCGCGTGACCGACTGCTCGCGGCGCTGGCCCGTCACCCACGCGCCGACGTCGGCCAGCGCACGGTTCAGCGGCTCGACCTTGCGGATGTGGCAGCACGACTTGCGCAGCTCGACGCTCTCGTAGAACGCATTCAGGCCGTGCTCGGCAACGTACCGGTCGACCGCGTCCTGCTGCGGATGGAACTGCTCGATCTCGTAGCCGTAGCGCTCGCGCACCCGGTCGATCATGCCGAGCGTTTCCGCGTGCAGGCGGCCCGTGTTCAGCGAGAAGATGCCGATCGGCACGCCCTTCGACAGGATCGCGTGGGTGAGCAGCATGTCTTCCGCGGCGAGGCTGCTCGCGAACTTCACCTTGTCGTGACGCTCGCCGATCTGCGCGAGCAGCGCGTCGAGGCGCTCGACCTTCGCGGCGAGTTCCGGCGTCAGCGCGGTGGCGGTCGCGGTGCTCATGCGCTCACCTTGGCGTCGGGCGCAGCCTCGCGGCGGCGGAACAGCGGCGCCGGCTCGTCGAATGCGCCCTGGTAACGCTGCGTGAATTCGGTGAACGCATTCAGCGCGTCGTGGATGTCCTTGTCGGCACGCACCGCGAACGCGTCGAAGCCGCAACGCGACATGTACAGCAACTGGTCGCGCAGCACGTCGCCGATCGCGCGCAGCTCGCCGGTCCAGCCATGACGCTCGCGCAGCAGGCGCGCGATGCTGTAGCCGCGGCCGTCCGCGAAGCGCGGGAAGTCGACGGCGATCAGCGAGATCGCGCCGAAGTCGGCCACGAGATCGGCCGGCTCGCTGTCCGGCGCGAGCCACACGCCGAGTTCGTCCTTCGTCTTCGCGGCGACGAGCGCCGCACGCTCGGCCTGCCACAACGCGAACGGCACCAGCACCTTGCCGGCCGGCAACGCGTCGACCGCGGGCAGTGCACCGTCTTCCGCCGCGCGCACGACCTGCCATGCATCGTCGATCACTGCGCGGTTCTTGATAATCGAAGCCATCTGCAAATTCCTTCTACCCGGTTGGTTACGCGTTCACTGCCTGGCGCGCCGCATACACGCGCTCCTTGAACGGCGCGATGCCGATGCGGTCGTACGTGTCGACGAAGCGCTCGCCGTCGAGGCGCGCCTCGACGAACGTATCGATCAGCTTCGCGATCACGTCGGGCACTTCCTCGGCCGAGAACGACGGCCCGATCACGCGGCCGAGGCACGCGCCGTTCTGGCCCGTGCCCTGCTCGCCGCCGAGCGACACCTGGTACCACTCGGCGCCGTCCTTGTCGACGCCGAGGATGCCGATGTTGCCGACGTGGTGGTGACCGCACGAGTTCATGCAACCGGAAATGTTCAGCGACAGTTCGCCGAGGTCGTACACGTAGTCGAGATCGTCGAAACGCTGCTGGATCGCCAGCGCGATCGGGATCGACTTCGCGTTCGCGAGCGAGCAGAAGTCGCCGCCCGGGCACGCGATGATGTCGGTCAGCAGGCCGATGTTCGGCGTCGCGAAACCGGCCGCCTTCGCCTTTTCCCACAGCGCGAACAGGTCGCGCTTCTTCACGTTCGCGAGAATCAGGTTCTGCTCGTGCGACACGCGCAGCTCGCCGTACGAGTACGCGTCGGCCCAGTCGGCGACCAGATCCATCTGCGCGTCGGTCGCATCGCCCGGCGCCACGCGGTGATCCTTCAGCGACAGCGTGACGGCTGCGTAACCGGGCACCTTGTGCGGCGCGACGTTACGCTCGACCCAGCGCGCGAACGCCTTGTTCTCGAGCAGGTGCTGTTCGAACGACGCGTCGGTGTCGGCCAGCTTCTCGTAGACCGGCGGCTTGAAGTACTGCGACACGCGATCGAGCTCGGCCTGCGTGAGCGTCGACGGGCCGTCCTTCAGGTGCTGCCATTCTTCCTCGACCTGCTGCGCGAACTTCGCCGGCGACAGCGCCTTCACGAGGATCTTGATCCGCGCCTTGTACAGGTTGTCGCGGCGGCCGTAACGGTTGTACACGCGCAGCACGGCTTCGCAGTACGTGAGCAGGTGCTGCCACGGCAGGTCTTCCTTGATCACCGCGCCGATGATCGGCGTACGGCCGAGGCCGCCGCCCGCGAGGATGCTCGCGACCACTTCGCCCTGCGCGTTCTTCTTCAGGTACACGCCGAGGTCGTGGATCTGCACGGCCGCACGGTCACGCTTCGAGCCCGACACCGCGATCTTGAACTTGCGCGGCAGCCACGCGAATTCGGGGTGGAACGTCGACCACTGGCGCAGGATCTCGGCCCACGGGCGCGGATCGATCTCTTCGTCCTGCGCGACGCCGGCGAACTGGTCGGCCGTGATGTTGCGGATGCAGTTGCCCGACGTCTGGATCGCGTGCATCTGCACCGACGCGAGCTTCGCGAGGATCTCGGGCGTCTCTTCGAGCTGCACCCAGTTGAACTGGATGTTCGAGCGCGTCGAGAAATGGCCGTAGCCGCGGTCGTGTTCGCGGGCGATGCGCGCCAGCATCCGGAGCTGGTCGCTGCGCAGGTTGCCGTACGGAATCGCGATGCGGTGCATGTACGCGTGGCGCTGCATGTACAGGCCGTTCTGCAGACGCAGCGGACGGAATTCGTCTTCGCTCAACTCGCCCGACAGCCGGCGGCGCACCTGATCGCGGTACTGCGCGACTCGCTCGTCGACGATCGTCTGGTCGTATTGGTCGTACTGATACATTCGGGGACCCCAGGGTTTTCGTGGTGACCGCGCGACGTCCTAGCCACGTCGCGCCCGAATCTCCGTTCCGCCGCACCGCCGCATCCGCTGCCGGCTGGATTGCTAATGACGAAAACAGATATCCATATTTGAAAAACTCCGGTGAATCGTAATAAACTCGCCTTATATTTCAAACGACTAAAAAATTCTGTTGATATGCGGAAGGGTTATAAATGAACCTGCACCAATTTCGCTTCGTGCGCGAGGCCGTCCGGCAGAATTTCAACCTCACCGAGGCCGCCAAGGCGCTCTACACGTCGCAACCGGGGGTATCGAAGGCGATCATCGAGCTCGAGGACGAGCTGGGCGTCGAGATCTTCACGCGGCACGGCAAGCGCGTGCGCTCGCTCACCGAGCCGGGCCGGATCATCCTCGCGTCGGTCGAGCGGATTCTTCAGGAGGTTGAAAGCCTCAAAAGGGTCGGGAAGGATTATGCTGCGCAGGACCAGGGCAACCTGACCATCGCGGCGACCCACACGCAGGCCCGCTACTCGCTGCCGGCCGCGATCGCCGAGTTCAAGAAGCGCTTCCCGAAGGTGCACCTGTCGATCCTGCAAGGCAGCCCGACGCAGGTGGCCGAGATGGTGATCCACGACCAGGCCGATCTCGCGATCGCGACCGAGGCGATCTCCGACTACAAGGAACTCGTGTCGCTGCCCTGCTTCCAGTGGCACCACGCGGCCGTCGTGCCGGCCGACCACCCGCTGCTCGAACGCAAGCCGGTCACGCTGGACGATCTCGCGCAGTACCCGCTGATCACGTACGACGACGCGTTCGCGGGCCGCAAGAAGATCAACCATGCGTTCGCGCTGCGCGGGCTGTCGCCGGACATCGTGCTCGAGGCGATCGACGCCGACGTGATCAAGACCTATGTCGAGCTCGGCCTCGGCGTCGGCATCATGGCCGACATCGCGTTCAACCCCGAGCGCGACCGCGGCCTGCGGCTGATTCCGGTCGGCCACCTGTTCGGCAGCAACGTGACGCGCGTCGCGCTCAAGCAGGGCGCCTACCTGCGCAGCTATGTGTATACGCTCGTCGAACTGCTGTCGCCGACACTGAACCGCAAGCTGATCGAGCAGGCGCTCAAGGGCGAAGCCGAATCGTACGAGCTTTGACGGACAGGTATGAACACGGGGGCGCGCATTGCGCCCCTTTTCGTTGCCCGACGGAGATGGAGATTCCCGCATGACGCTTCCCGCCCTGTTGCGCCGCACCCGCCTCGCCACCGGCGCCGCCCTCGTGCTGGCCTGCGCGGCCGCGCATGCCGACCTGAAGGTCGGCGTCGACCTGTCGTCGACCGGCCCGGCCGCCGCGATCGGCATCACGAGCAAGAACGCGATCCTGATGTGGCCAAAGACGATTGCCGGACAGCCCGTGCAAGTCACGGTGCTCGACGACGCATCCGACCCGGGCGCCGCGGTGCGCAACATCCGCAAGCTGGTCGACGAGGATCACGTCGACGTCGTGGTCGGCCCGAACATCACGCCGGCCGCGCTCGCAGCGCTCGACGCGGTGGCCGCCGCGCAGACGCCAATGATCACGCTGGTCGGCTCCGGCTCGATCGTCGAGCCGCAGGAAGGCGCGCGGACCTGGGCGTTCAAGATGGCGCAGAGTGACCGCGCGATGGCCGACGTGATGACGCGCTACATGGCCAACCACGGCGTGAAGACGGTCGGCTTCATCGGCTTCGCGGACAGCTACGGCGACAGCTGGCTCAACGAATTCACGCGCTTCGCGGACCTGCGCAAGATCCGCGTGATCGCGACCGAGCGCTTCAACCGCACCGACGCGAGCGTCACGGGCCAGGCACTGAAGCTGATCGCGGCGAAGCCCGACGCGATCCTGATCGCCGGCGCGGGCACGCCGACCGTGCTGCCGCAGCGCACGCTGATCGAGCGCGGCTACAAGGGGCCGATCTACCAGACGCACGGGATCGCGACGCCGGAATTCATCAAGCTCGGCGGCAAGGACGTCGACGGGACGCTGTTCCCGACCCAGCCGGTGGTCGTCGCGCGCACGCTGCCGGCCGACCACCCGGCCCGCCAGGCCGCGCTCGCGTTCGTCGATGCGTACGACGCGAAGTACGGCGCCGGCACCGTCACGCAGTTCGCGGGCGATGCGGCGGGCGTGTACCCGCGCCTCGCCGACGCGGTCGGCCGCGCGCTGAAAGCCGCGCAGCCCGGCACGCCGGCGTTTCGCGCGGCGCTTCGCCGCGAGCTGGAACGCGCGCATGAGCTGGTCGTACCGAACGGCGTCGTCAACACGAGCGACAAGGATCATGTGGGGCTCGATCAGCGTGCGAGCGTGATGGGGATCGTGAAACAGGGCCGGTTCGTGTACCTGAGCCAGTAATGTGCGTGCCGGGCATCGGCACAGCTTGCCCGGCATCCGGATTTCCGCCATAATCCGCGTTTCGCCGCGCACCACCGCATGCGCGGCCAGGATCAAGCCCAGGTGGTGAAATTGGTAGACGCAGGGGACTCAAAATCCCCCGCCGCAAGGCGTGCCGGTTCGATTCCGGCCCTGGGCACCAGTATTTCGCAGCGTCACGCGCTGCATCTGTCGAAACCCGCGCAAGCTGCCGCTTCGCGGGTTTTTTATTTTTGCCGCGCGTTCCGCCCCGCACCGCGACCGACGGTGGCCTGCCGCCGATCTCCCTCCCCCGATACGCTCAGACCGTCAACTCGCGAACGAAGTCGAGAAACACCCGCACCTTCGCGGCCACGAGGTTCGACGCGTGGTGATACGCGTAGAGCGGAAATGTCTCGTCCGTCCACTCCGGCAGCAGCAGGACCAGTTTCCCGTCGGCAACGATGTCCCGCGCGTAGAGTTCCAGCAATTGCGCGATGCCCGCGCCGCCGACGCACGCGCCGAGCAGGCCGCCCGTATCGTTGACCATCAATCGTCCACCGGCATCGAACGGCACGACTTCCTTGCCCCGATGAAATTCCCATTCGTACGGCCGCCCCGTTACCGGGTCGCGGATCAGCACGCATCGGTGACCGTCCGCGAGATCGCGCGGATGACGCGGTTCGCCATGACGCGCGACATAGGCCGCCGATGCGCAGGTCAGCACGCGCGTCTCGAGCAGTAGCCGCGCACGGTATGACGACGGCTCGGGCACGCCGAAGCGCACCGCCACGTCGAATCCGTCGGCGACGAGGTCGCCCATCCGGTCGCGCACGCTGATCTCGACGGACAGGTCGGGAAAGCGGTCGAGAAACTCCGCCATCCTCGGCGCCAGCACGTAGTGGCCGAACGTGCCGTCCACGTTGACCCGCAGCCGCCCCCTGACGCGTGCCTTCGATCGGCCGGCGTCGATCGCCGCGTCCTCGATGCCGGCCAGCAGCGGCGCGACCGCCTCGTAGAAGCGCCGCCCTTCGTCGGTCAACGTGATCGCGCGCGCCGTCCGGTTGAAGATCCGGATGCCGACCCGCTCTTCCAGCCGCGCGACGGCACGGCTCACCGCCGGCTGCGTCAGGCCCATCGCCTCCCCGGCACGCGCGAAGGTGCCCGCCTCGATCACCGCCGAGAGCACGCCGATTCCGCTCAGAAGCCTGCTGTCGAATGCCATAAGACATACTTTCAGTCATGTATTAACTGAGCATTATTCATTATTTTTATTGATCGCAGAAGCCTACATTTGTCCCTGTCGCCGGATCGAACGGCATTCATCCATTCACCAGGAGCAGGACATGAACACATCGGAACAGGTCGCCCTCGTCACGGGTTCGTCGCGCGGCATCGGCGCGGAAATCGCCCGCCAACTCGCCCGGGACGGCTTCCGGGTCGTCGTCAACTATGCCGGCAGCGCCGGCCCGGCCCGCGAAGTGGTCGACGCGATCGTGGCCGACGGCGGCCATGCCGTCGCGGTGCAGGCGAACGTCGCCGACCCGGCGGCCGTGGCCGCGCTGTTCGATGCCGCCCGCGACGCATTCGGCAGTCTGGATGTGGTGGTCAATTCCGCGGGTGTGATGAAGCTCGCGACCATCGCCGACTGCGACGATGCGCTCTTCGACGAAACGTTCGCCATCAACGTGAAGGGCACCTTCAACGTCTGCCGCGAAGCGGCAAAGCGGGTGCGCGACGGCGGACGCATCATCAACCTGTCGACCAGCGTGATCGGCATGCGCATGCCGACTTACGGCGTGTACGTCGCCAGCAAGGCAGCGGTCGAAAGCCTCACGCAAGTGCTCGCGCAGGAAATGCGCGGGCGCGGCGTCCGCGTGAATGCCGTCGCGCCGGGACCGGTCGCGACCGAGTTGTTCCTGCAGGGCAAGAGCCCGGAACTCGTCGACCGGCTCGCGAAGCTGAACCCGCTCGAGCGGCTCGGCCAGCCCGACGACATCGCGCGCGTCGTCGCGTTCCTCGCCGGCCCGGACGGTGCGTGGATCAACGGCCAGATCCTGCGCGCCAACGGCGGCATGTGCTGACGGCCGCTCGCTGCCACCCTATCTTTCCGCCAGGAGATCGCTCATGAAGGAAGTCGTCCTCGTCACCGGCGCGTCCAGCGGCTTCGGCTTGCTGACGGCCCAGGCGCTCGCCCGCGCCGGTCACACGGTCTACGCGTCGATGCGCGAGAGCGCCGGGCGCAATGCGCCGCGCGCCGCCGCCGTCGCGGCCTATGCGCAAGAACACGGCGTCGACCTGCGCAGCCTCGAACTCGACGTCGGCGACGATGCGTCGGTCGACGCCGCCATCGAGCGCGTGATCGCCGACCACGGCCGTCTGGACGTCGTCGTCCACAACGCCGGCCACATGGTGTTCGGGCCGGCCGAAGCGTTCACGCCCGAACAGCTTGCGCAGCTTTACGACGTCAATGTCGTGTCGACCCAGCGCGTAAACCGCGCGGCGCTGCCGCACCTGCGCGGCCAGCGCCGCGGCCTGCTCGTCTGGGTATCGTCCTCGTCGGCGCGCGGCGGCACCCCGCCGTTCCTCGCGCCCTACTTCGCCGCAAAGGCCGCGATGGATTCGCTCGCCGTGTCCTACGCCGCCGAACTCGCCCGCTGGGGCATCGAAACGTCGATCGTCGTGCCGGGCGCGTTCACCCGGGGCACGAATCACTTCCTGCATGCGGGCAAGCCGGCCGATACCGCCGTGCAGGCCGCCTACGACAGCGGGCCGTACGCGGGGGTCGCCGATCAGGCGTTGCGGGGCCTCGCCGCGCTCGAACCGGCGGACGCCGACGCGGGCGCCGTCGCCACGGCGATTGCCGAGCTCGTCGCGGCGCCGGCCGGCAAGCGCCCATACCGCGTGTTCGTCGATCCGTCGCAGGACGGCGCCGAGGAAGTGTTCCGCGTCGGCGATCGCATCCGCCGCGAGATGTTCAGGAACATCGGGCTCGCCGACCTGCTCGCGCCGCGCGCCGGCGGTTGATCCTTCGCGCGCCGGGCCGGCCGGCGCGCGTCACCCGCGCCCGCAGAACCGGAGAATCGCGTCCGCGACCGCCGCCGCGGATTCACGCTGCGGGAAGTGCCCGATTCCGTCGAGCACCTGCCGCTCGTAGCGCCCGGAGAAGAACCGCTCGCGCCCGGCCGAGCTGTCCGGATGATTGCAGGTGTCCGCGCCGCCGTGCAGCACGAGCGTCGGCACCGCCAGCACGGGCGCCGGGTTCAGCCGCGCGTCGTCGTCGGCATAGGCCGGCGTGCCCGGCGCGAAGCCCCAGCGCTGCCGGTACGAATGCAGCACGACGTCGATCCAGTCGGGTCCGTCGAACGCAACGGCCGCCGCGTCGAAATCGCCGTCGCGATACCAGCCCGGCGGCGACCACGTATCCCACATCAGGCGCGCGAACGCACGGCGGTCGTCGCGCAGCGCCTGCTCGCCGCGCGGCGTCGCCATGAACCAGTGATACCAGTAGTTGCGCGCCTGCTGCAGCGACAGCGGCTGAGCGGGATCGTTGGTGCCGTACCCGACCGACAGCATCACGAGCTGCGACGCGACACCGTCGCGCAACCCGCACGCGTTCGCGGCCGCGCGAGCGCCCCAGTCGTGCCCGACCAGCAGCGGCCGCTCGATGCCGAGCGCATCGACGAATTCGAGCAGGTCGCGCCCGAGCGCCGCGAGCTGGCCGCTGCGCGGCACGGACGCGTCGCGAAAGCGCGTCGGCGCGAAGCCGCGCAACGCGGGCGCGAGCACGCGGTAGCCGCGTGCGGCGAGCGCCGCGGCCACCGCTTCCCAGCCGACCGGGCTGTCCGGCCAGCCGTGCAGCAGCACGGCCGCGCGTTCGCCGCGCGGGTTCCATTCCAGATAGGCAATATCGAGCGACGCGGTGGCCGCATGCGCATAGGTCGTCATCGTGTACTCCGTGAGGTCAGCCTGAACCTACGATGGTAGGCCGGTCTTTCATCACGATTCACGGAGTATCATGATTCATTCCTCATATTTCGCGTCGAATCGATCCATGGAACCGCCGACCGATCCCGCGTCGACCGCGCTCGACATCGCACTGCTGCGCACCTTTCTCGAAGTCGTCGACCGCCGCGGGTTCGCGCCGGCCGCCGAGCGCCTTGCGCTGACGCCGTCCGCCGTCAGCGGCCACATCAAGCGGCTCGAACAGGCCGCCGGCACCGTGCTGCTGGCGCGCACGACGCGCCGTATCGCGCTCACGCCGGCCGGCGACACGCTGTACGCCTACGCGCGCAACATCGTCGACATGGAGCGGGAGGTGCGCGCGCGGCTGCGCGGCGCGCCGGCGCACGGACCGTTGCGGGTGGGCGCGTCGGAGGACTTCGCCGGCGCGTGGCTGCCGCACGTGTTGCGCACGTTCCGCGACCGCCACCCGCACACGTCGATCGAGCTGAAGGTCGGGATCACCGCGTCGCTGCTGCGCGAGCAGATGCTCGGCCGGCTCGACGTCGTATTCGGCAAGCAGTGCCGGCAGGTCGACGCGCCGGGCGAGCTGCTGTGGGAAGAGCCGCTCGTGTGGGCGTTCGCAGCGGACCGCCCGCTCGACGCAGGCGGCGAAGTGCCGCTCGCGCTGTTTCCGCAGCCGTGCGTCTATCGGGAAGCCGCCGTCGCGGCGCTCGCCGCCGCGCTGCGGCCGTTTCGCGTACTGTTCGAAAGCGGCAGCATGGCCGGTTGCGTGTCGGCCGCGCTCGCCGGCTTCGCGGTCACCGCGCTGGCGCGCAGCCAGCTGCGCGACGGCTTGCGCGAATGCGGGCCGCAGGACGGCTTGCCGGCGCTGCCGGCCGCGCGCTTCCATGCGTTCGCGGCGAAACCGGACGGCCCCGGCGCGGCGTTGATCGAGGCCGTGCGGGACATCGGGCGCGACCGGCGGTTCGCCACGCAGCCCGACTGAAGAGCCGCGCGCGCCGGCCTGCCGGTCAGTCGCCGTCCGAACTCGCTGCTTCGCCGGTCCCCGTCAGCGCATCGGCCATCAGTTCCCCGAACCATTCGATGAACGCATTGAGCCGCCTCGACCGGTGCCGGCGGTGCGGATACACGGCCGACACGTCCATCGGCTCGGCGCGATGGCCGGGCATCACGTCGACGAGCGCGCCGCTTGCCAGCAGATGCTCGACGTCGAAGCGCGGAATCTGGATCAGCCCCATGCCCGCGATGCAGCTGGCGATATAGGTTTCGGCGTTGTTGACGATCACGCGGCTCGGCAGCGTCAGCACGCGCCGCTGCCCGTCCGCGCAGTATTCCCAGCCGAGTTCGCGCCCCGTCGTCGGCGACGCATAGCCGATCGCCCAGTGCCCGTGCGCGAGCGCGTCCGGATGCTCGGGCACGCCGCACTCGCGCAGGTAGTCGGGGCTCGCGCAGTTGATCAGCGTGAACTGCCCGAGCGGCCGCACGACGAGGCTGCTGTCCGCGAGCCGCCCGACGCGAATCGCGCAATCGACGCCCTCCTGCACGAGGTCGATCGAGCGGTCCGTGGAGCCGAGCGACAGCTGCAGCTTCGGATAGCGGCGAAACAGCGACGGCAGCGCGGGCGCCACGACGCGCCGCGCGATCCGGCTCGGCACGTCGACGTTCAGCCGCCCGACCACGTCGTGGTCGCGGCGCCGAAACAGGCGGTCGAGTTCATCGGCCTCCGCGAGCAGGCGCCGACCGCGCTCCAGCAGCAGCGCGCCGTCGGCAGTCAATTGCACCTGGCGCGTCGTACGGTGCAACAGACGCGTGCCGAGCGCCGTCTCCAGTTGCTGGACGGCCGCCGACACGGTCGCGCGCGGCGCGTCGAGCGCATGCGCGGCCTTGATGAAGCTGCCCATCTCGGCAACCTGCAGGAAGATCCTGACCTGATCCAGCTTGTCCATCGGCGGGAAACCCGGGTTCGAACGACGGTCACCGCCGGCCGCCGCGCATCGCGACCGGCTTCGGCGGCACAGAGAAAACGGGCGCGCGGCCTCGTGGCTGCGCGCCCGTCCATTGTCCACGCAAACGCGCCAGTGCGGTGCGCCGCGCGGCCCGCGAGCGGCCCGGTTACTTGGTCGTGTAGCCGCCGTTGATCAGGATCGTCTGGCCGGTGATCCACCAGCCGTCGGTCACCAGATGGCGGATGAACGGGACGACGTCCTCGATGTCGGTCAGCCCCGTCTTGCTGAACGGCGACAGCGCGGCGGCCGTCTTGTGATACGCGACCGCGTCGGCGCCTTCGGCCGGATAGAAGAACGGCGTGTCCATCGGGCCCGGCCCGACGGCCGTCACCGAGATCCCGCGCGCGCCGTACTCCTTCGACGCCGCGCGCGTGAAGTGCTCGACCGGCGCCTTCGACCCTTCGTACGCCGCGTAGAACGGCGTGAACGCGCCGAGCAGCGACGTCACGAGCGTGACGAGCTTGCCGTGATCCTCGAGATGCCGGCCTGCTTCCTTGATGAAGAAGAACGCCGACTTGCTGTTGACCGCGAACATCTCGTCGTACTCGGCCTCGCTGATCTCGGTGAACGGCTTCTTCAGCACCTTGCCGACCGTGTTGATCGCGATGTCGATCTTGCCGAAGCGCTGCTTCGCGTCGTCGAACAGCTTCTCGACCGCGGCGGCCGTCGTCAGGTCCGCCTGGAACGTCGCGGCCTCCGCGCCGGCCGCACGGACCGCCGCGGCGGTCTCCTCGGCCTGCGCCTGCGATGCCGCGCTGTTGTAGTGAATCGCCACCGCCTTCGCGCCGTGGCCCGCCAGGTCCCGGGCGATCAGGCCACCGAGATTCTTTGCCCCGCCTGCGATCAGGACGACCTTGTCTGCGAGCGTATGAGTTGCCACGGTTGACTCCTTTTTTCGTTGGACGAAGCTAGGAGTGTAGGCATCCGCGCCCGCTCGATCAGCCGGCTGCGGCTGGATGGATTATCCAGAAAACCGATCCAATCCGAGCCGCGCAATGTGGCGTGCCGCACCGACGGCGGCGCCGGATTCCGGCATGCCAATGCGCGAGCGCCGGCCGACTCAGCGCGCGTACAGCGCCGCGTCGATCTTGCCGAGCAGCCACTGCATGCCGGACAGGTGCTGCTGATCGTGGCTGCACAGGTAATGGACCAGCCCGCGCACGGTCAGCGAACCGTAGCCGTCGAACTCGCCGGTACGCGCGAACTGTTCGGGCGTGAGGCGCGACAGCAGCGCCAGCGTCTCGCGTCGTGCGTCGCGAATCGCCGCGAGCACGTCGGACGCATACGCGTCGTCGTAGCGCCGCTCGATCGCGAGTGCGTCGCCGTCGAGCGAGACCAGCAGCGGCCGGTCTTCGTCGAGCATGCGTCGCAGCCGTACGTGATAGCCGTCGATCTCGATGTCGCGCACATGGCAGAGTTGCCCGAGCGGCGAGAAATGCTCGCTCGGCATGCCGGACCAGTCGTCGGGGGTCCAGCGCGCATAGCCGTCGGGCACGGCCGCGAAATGCGCTTCGAGCTGACGGGGAAAATCGGCGAGTGCGTCGAGCGTCGTCGGATTCATGCGGGAGACTCCCTGTCGGATAAAGGCGGGCGGCAACCCTGGCACGGACCTGCCGCCGCCGTTGCGTCACTTCACGCTGAAGCCGTACGCGCCCTGCGTGCGATGCCCGTCGGTCGCGACGGCCACCCACTTCACCGTGTACGCGCCCGTACCGGGCGCCGCGAGCGGCACCGTCATCCGCTTGCGGTTCGACGCGTCGATGCGCGCGCGGCCGTCCGACACCGTCTTGCCGGCGCCGTCGACAACGACGATCGAGCTGAATGCCGGCTCCAGCGGCTCGGTGAAGTCGATCGTGACGGCGGCCGGTGCGGCAGCCAGCGCCGCGCCCGCCACCGGGTCGCTGTGCGCGAGATGCGCGTGCGCGAACGCGGCCGACGAAACGGTCGCGGCCACGATGACGGCGGCAACGTGTCGGCCGACCGGGAACGAATCGAAAGGCATGGACTTTCCGTGAAGAATGAACGGGGCGCCGCGCACCGCGCAGCGTTCCGGCAGCTTACCAGCGCACGCGCGTTCATGCCGGCCGGGCGCCGGTGCTTGATAGAATGCGCGCGCTATGGATCTCGAAAGCATTCTCTACACCCAGGGCTTCGGCTCGCGTCGCCAGTGCCGCGGCCTGATCGAAACCGGCCGCGTCGCCGTCGCGGGCGCCGCCGCGACCGACCCGGACGCCGCGTTCGACACCGACGGCCTCGTGTTCTCGGTCGATGACGCGGCATGGCCGTTCCATGCGCGTGCGTATCTCGCGCTCAACAAGCCGGCCGGCTACGAGTGTTCGCGCGATCCGCAGCACCATGCGAGCGTGTTCAGCCTGCTGCCCGCGCCGCTCGTCGCGCGCGGCGTGCAGTGCGTCGGCCGGCTCGACCAGGACACGACCGGCCTGCTGCTGCTGTCCGACGACGGCCAGTTCGTGCACGCGTACACGTCGCCGAAGCGCAAGGTGCCGAAGACCTACGTCGCGACCGTGCGCCACCCGCTCGATGACACGCAACTGCACGCGCTGCGCACCGGCGTGCAACTGCACGGCGAGCCGAAGCCGATCGCGGCCGTCGCGGCCGACGCCCGCGCCCCGCACGCGCTCGCGCTGACCGTCCTCGAAGGCAAGTACCACCAGGTCAAGCGGATGGTCGCCGCGGCGAGCAACCGCGTCGAATTGCTGCATCGCGAAAGCATCGGCGGCTTCACGCTGCCGGCCGACCTCGCGCCCGGCGCATGGCGCTGGCTCGACGAAGCCGACCTTGCCGCACTGCGCAATCCCGTCAAAACCCTGTAAGGGAAAATCCGCACGACCGTTCGGTGTCCGGCCGCCTCTTTGCCGCAGGTTCCCCCGCTATACTGAAATCACAAGCTGCAAGAGCAGCGATGCAGGGGGGACATCATGAACATCGACCATTCTTTCGAACTGTCGTCCGTGATGATCGCGTTCGCGGTCATCGGCGTCATCGTGATCGGCGGCCTGCTGGCCGCGATGCATCTGAAGCACAAATATCACCCGAACCTGATCGGCGCGCTGATCGGTGCGCTGCTGTGCTTCCTGCTGATCGAGGCGTTACCGGCGCTCACCTGACGCGCTGCCCGGCGCGAGCGTTTGAAGGAAATCGTCTACGGTCGGATAGCGCAACGTCACGCACAATTCGGCCTTGAGCCGTGCGTTGGACAGGCGCCGCGACTCGCGCATGAACGACAGCAGCGTCGGCTCGAGCAGACGCTCGGCGTCCGCACGGCTGACGCGCGGCGGCCTCGGCAGGCCGAGCACCTGCGCGACCCGGTCGAAATACTCTCCCATCCGCAGTTCCGTGTCGTCCGACGCGTGCACGACGCGCGCCGGCTTGCCGCGCACGGCCGCACGACGCAGGATCGCCGCGAGATCGTCCGCGTGGATGTGGTTCGTGTATACGTCGTCGGCCGGCTCGAGCGCCGGCGTGCCGCGCTCGAGCCGCGCGACCGGCAGGCGGTTCGCCGCGTAGATGCCGGGGATGCGCACGATGCGCGCGGACAGCACGCCGCGCACCGTCGCCGCACGCAGTTGCCGCTCGGCCGACACGCGCCGGAACGCGCGCGGATTCGCCGGGCGCAGCGGCTGCGTTTCGTCGATGCGCGCGCCGCCGCAGTCGCCGTAGACGCCCGTCGTACTGGCGTAGACGAGCGTCGGCGCGCGAAGACCGTCGGGTACAATACGCGCTGCCCGAACGGGCGCGCCGGCCTGTCGGGCCGCGGTGCGCAGCGTTCGGAGCCGGCCGACCGCCGGGGCCGGCGGTGCCGCCGGCCGACGCGCGGGCATGGACGTTGCGGCGATCAGCGCACGCGTGCGCCGGTCGTCGCGGCCGTCGGATGGCGGCGGCGCGAGATGCAGGATCGTGCGGGCGAGGCCCGCGAGACGGCCGAGCGTCGCCGGGCGATCGAGGTCGCCGACGATCGGCGTCGCGCCCGCGGCGCGCAGTTCGTCGCGGCGGGCCGAGTGGCTCGTCAGCGCGAGGATGCGCAGATTGCGGCGCGCGTCACGCCATTGCGCGACGCAGCGCATGCCGACGTCGCCGCAGCCGACGATCAGTACGCGCGGCCGGCGCAGGATTCGTGTCGCGATCATGTTGGTTGCGAAATCAGTAGCCGCCGTTACGCGACGCGCAGCGGTTTTGCATTGTAGCTGCCGTGCGCGACATGCACGGTCCCCCCATTTTGTTCTAGTTTGGTTCTATGGCATTCAACGTCACTCTCAAGCAAAGCGGCCGGCAATTCCAGGTCGAGTCGGACGAAACCGTGCTGGCGGCCGCGCTGCGCCAGAACGTCCATCTGCCGTACGGCTGCAAGAACGGCGCGTGCGGCTCCTGCAAGGGCCAGATCGTGTCGGGCCAGATCGAACAGGGCCCGCACGCCGCGTCGGCGCTGTCCAACGACGAACGCACGCGCGGCCTGGCGCTGCTGTGCTGCTCGAAGGCGCAATGCGACCTCGAGATCGACGTGCGCGAGATCGCCGGCGTCGACGGCGTGCAGGTCAAGAAGCTGCCGTGCCGGATCGCCGCGCTCGAACGCAAGGCGGACGACGTGATGGTCGTGAAGCTGCAGTTGCCCGCCAACGAACGCCTGCAGTACCTCGCGGGCCAGTACGTCGAATTCATCCTGAAGGACGGCTCGCGCCGCAGCTACTCGATGGCGAACGCGCCGCACGAGGAAGGCCCGATCGAGCTGCACATCCGCCACATGCCGGGCGGCAAGTTCACCGACCACGTGTTCGGTGCGATGAAGGAGCGCGACATCCTGCGCTTCGAAGGCCCGCTCGGCACGTTCTTCCTGCGCGAAGACTCCGACAAGCCGATCGTGCTGCTCGCGTCGGGCACCGGCTTCGCGCCGATCAAGGCGATCATCGAGCATGTGAAGCATTCGGGCATCACGCGCCCGATGACGCTTTACTGGGGCGCGCGCCGCAAGAAGGACATCTACCTCGCCGAGCTCGCCGAGCAGTGGGCGCGCGAGATCCCGAACTTCAAGTACGTGCCGGTGCTTTCCGAGCCGGACGACGCCGACCAGTGGACGGGCCGCACCGGCTTCGTCCATCGCGCGGTGATCGAGGATCTGCCCGACCTGTCCGGCCACCAGGTGTACGCGTGCGGCGCGCCGGTGATGGTCGAATCCGCGCAGCGCGACTTCACGCAGCACCACGCGCTGCCGGCCGACGAGTTCTACGCGGACTCGTTCACGAGCGCCGCCGATCTCGCGCATCCGGTCTGAACACCGGGCGCGACCGCACCCCGCCGTGCGCCGCCGCGTCACATCCGTGGCATCGCGGCGGTTTACAGTGGGGCGCGGGATGCCTTATGCTTGCGCACATGAACCGCTTCCTGTCCGCTCTCCGACGTCGCCGCTCGCCGCTCCGCCCGGATGCCGCCGGCTCGTCACGGACTCGCGCGTAACCCTCCTCCGCTTCATCGGTTACGCACAAGCTGTTCGACCCACCAGCCACGGCCTTCCGTGGCTTTTTTATTGCCCGTTTCCCTTTCAACGCCCGCTGGAGTCTGCTGCCATGCCCCTGAACGATTATCCGATCGACTCGCTGATGTACATCACGAACCGCCCCGACATCGTGTTTACGCACGGCAAGGGTTCGTGGCTCTACGATCACACGGGCAAGCGCTATCTGGACTTCATCCAGGGCTGGGCCGTCAACAGCCTCGGCCACTGCAACGACGGCATCGTCGAGGCGCTGAAGACGCAGGCCGACAAGCTGCTGAACCCGTCGCCGGCGTTCTACAACGAGCCGATGGCGAAGCTCGCGGGCCTGCTCACGCAGCACAGCGTGTTCGACAAGGTGTTCTTCACGAACAGCGGCGCGGAAGCGAACGAAGGCGCGATCAAGCTCGCGCGCAAGTGGGGCCGCAAGTTCAAGAACGGCGCATACGAGATCATCACGTTCGACCACAGCTTCCACGGCCGCACGCTCGCGACGATGTCGGCCAGCGGCAAGCCGGGCTGGGACACGATCTACGCACCGCAGGTGCCGGGCTTCCCGAAGGCCGAGCTGAACAACATCGCGTCGGTCGAGAAGCTGATCACCGACAAGACCGTCGCCGTGATGCTCGAACCGATCCAGGGCGAAGGCGGCGTGATTCCGGCGACGCGCGAATTCATGCAGGCGCTGCGCGCGCTGACGAAGCAGCACAACCTGCTGCTGATCGTCGACGAAGTGCAGAGCGGCTGCGGCCGCGCGGGCACGCTGTTCGCGTACGAGCTGTCCGGCATCGAGCCGGACGTTATGACGCTCGCGAAGGGCATCGGCGGCGGCGCACCGCTCGGCGCGCTGCTGTCGAAGGCCGACGTCGCGGTGTTCGAGGCCGGCGACCAGGGCGGTACGTACAACGGCAACCCGCTGATGACGGCGGTCGGCTATTCGGTGATCTCGCAGCTCGTCGCGCCTGGCTTCCTCGAAGGCGTGCGTGCGCGCAGCGAATACCTGAAGCGCAAGCTGCTCGAACTGTCGGAGGAGCGCGGCTTCGAGGGGGAACGCGGCGAAGGCCTGCTGCGCGCGCTGCTGCTGGGCAAGGACATCGGCCCGCAGATCGTCGAGAAGGCGCGCGACATGCAGCCCGACGGCCTGCTGCTGAACGCCGCGCGCCCGAACCTGCTGCGCTTCATGCCCGCGCTGAACGTGACGACCGAAGAAATCGACCAGATGATGGCGATGCTGCGGTCGATCCTCGACACGCTGTAAGGAGACCGCCGCGATGGATGCCGCCGCCGATGCTGTCGCTATCCGCCCGTTCGAACGCGCCGACACCGATGCCGTGCTCGCGGTATGGCGCGACGCGTTCCCGCACTACGACGAAGCCGGTGCGCCGCCGCACCGCGATCCGCTGCGATCGATCGAGCTGAAGCTCGCGACCCAGCCGGAACTGTTCTTCGTCGCGACCAGCGGCGCGCGGGTCGTCGGCACGCTGATGGCCGGTTTCGACGGACATCGCGGCTGGCTCTACTCGTTCGGCGTCGCGAACGACGCGCGCCGGCTCGGCGTCGGCCGCGCGCTGATCGCGCATGCGGAAAGCGCGCTCGCCGCGCGCGGCTGCCTGAAGATCAACCTGCAGGTGCTGCCCGGCAACGACGACGCATGCCGCTTCTATGCGGCGCTCGGCTATCGCGTCGAGGAACGCATCTCGTTCGGCAAGACGCTGCCGGCCGCGTAAGACCGCCGCCGGCCGATTCAGCGCGTGATCGGCCCCGCGCCCGGCAGCGGATTGCCGAGCGCGTCGGTCGGCACGGCCTGCTGCTCGAACGCCGCGAAATACGCGGCCCACTGCGATTCGCTCACGCGCACCAGCAGCGCGCCGTCCTGCCACACGTCGTTGTGGTCGTTGTGGTCGTCGCCCGCGCGATGCAGGTAGTGCGGGCCCGTCGAGCCCTGGTTCATGTGCGTGTCGTGGATGCCGTTGCCTTGCGCATAGGTGCGTCCGAACACGACGACGTCGAGGCCCTGCGACTGCGCGGAGCTCACCAGCCGCAGCAGCGACGGGATCGGCTCCGGATGCTCGGTGCCGTCCATCACCGCGCTCGCGCGCCACGCGCCCGTCTCGTTCAGGATGTCGCTGCGCAGGTAGTCGAGCGCGGGCAGCGCGGTCTGCCCCGTCAGATCGGTATAGCCTTCGGCCGCGGCGGCGAGCGTCTGCGTGACCGGATGGTGGAAATCGTAGACGAGCTTGTAGTTCAGCAGGTCGTCCGCGTCGTTGGTGCCGACGTTGATCGCGACATCCCAGTCGCCCGCCGGCAGCGCCAGCGTCAGGTGAACGTGATACTGGATCTCGCTGCCGTGCGGCGAGCCCTTCAGCTTCGCCACCGACGTCACCTTCGCTTTCACGAAACCGTAGTCCAGACTCATGCGTGTTCTCCGTGTCCCGATGGGTCATCGATGCTACGCAGCCCGTGTGTCGGTTTGCCGACGGCCGGCCGCGGTGTCGCCGGCACGCGATGCAGCCTGCGCAGTGCAACAGTCGAATGGAGTCGCCTTTGCGCGCACAGTTCGACGCGAATCGCGCACGACGAAAAAAAGCCGTCACGGTTTCCCGTGACGGCTTTTCGACAGCCCGGATGCGCCATGCGCAACCGGGCCCGCGCGTTCGATCGCTTACTCGCCCAGATACGCGGCGCGCACCTTCGGATCGTCGAGCATCTGCTTCGCGTCGCCTTCCATCGTGACCGTGCCCGAATCCATCACGTAGCCGCGGTCGGCCGCCTGCAGCGCGAGGCGTGCGTTCTGCTCGACCAGCAGCACCGTGATGCCCTCCTTCGAGATCTCGCGCACCACTTCGAAGATCTTCTCGACCATGATCGGCGACAGGCCCATCGACGGCTCGTCGAGCAACAGCAGCTTCGGCTTGGAGAGGATCGCGCGCGACATCGCCAGCATCTGCTGCTCGCCGCCCGACAACGTGCCCGCGAGCTGCGTCGCCCGCTCCTTCAGGCGCGGGAAGAAGCCGAACATCCGGTCGACGTCCTTCTTGATCTGCTCGTTGTCGTTGCGCAGGTACGCGCCCATCTGCATGTTCTCGATGATCGACATCCGCGCGAAGATCCCGCGGCCTTCCGGCACCATCGCGAGGCCGCGCTTGAGCAGTTCGTGCGGCGGGATGCCCTTGATCGACTTGCCGTCGTACTCGATGTCGCCCGCCGAGTACGGCTTCAGGCCGGTGATCGCCTTCATCGTCGTGGTCTTGCCGGCGCCGTTCGCACCGATCAGCGTCACGAGCTCGCCCTGACGGACTTCCATGTCAACGCCCTTGACGGCCTGAATGCCGCCGTAGTTGACCTGCAAGCCCTTGATTTTCAACATTGCCGCTGCCATCAGTGCACCCCTGCGCCGAGATATGCCTCAATCACCTTCGGATTCTTCTGCACGTCCTGCGGCAGACCCTCGGCGATCACCTTGCCGTAATCGAGCACCGTCATCCGGTTGCACAACCCCATCACGAGCTTCACGTCGTGCTCGATCAGGAGAATGGTGCGGCCGTCCGAGCGGATCTTGTCGAGCAGGCGCGTGAGTTCGACCTTCTCGGTCGCGTTCATCCCGGCCGCCGGCTCGTCGAGCGCGAGCAGCTTCGGGTCGGTCGCGAGCGCACGGGCGATTTCCAGACGACGCTGGTGACCGTACGACAGGTTGCGCGACGTGTAGTCCGCGTACTGCAGCACGCCGACGTATTCGAGCAGCTCGATCGCGCGCTCCTTGATCTCGCGCTCTTCCTGGCGTTCGGCCGGCGTCTGGAACACCGCGCCCAGCAGACCGTGCTTGGTGCGCACGTGGCGGCCCACCATCACGTTCTCGAGCGCCGTCATCCCGCCGAACAGGCGGATGTTCTGGAACGTGCGCGCGATGCCGGCCTTGGCCACCTGGTGCACGGCCGTCGGCGTGTAGTTCGTGCCGTCCAGCTTGAAGTCGCCGGAGTCCGGCGTGTAGAGGCCCGTGATCACGTTGAAGAACGTCGTCTTGCCGGCCCCGTTCGGGCCGATCAGACCGTAGATCTCGCCTTCGCGGATCTGCAGGCCGACGTCGGACAGTGCCTGCAGCCCGCCGAAGCGCTTGTTCACGCCCGAGACGGACAGTCGGATTTGCTTGTCGCTCATGTGTGTATCCCCTTGTCCGTAGGTTAAGCGCGCACCGGCTTCTTGCTGTTGCGCTTCGCCAGTTTCGCGATCTTGTCCTCATGCTTCGGCGCGGGCCACAGGCCTTCCGAGCGGTACAGCATGATGATCACCATCGCGAGGCCGTACAGCGCCTGACGGATCACTTCGGTATCGACGATGTCGTGACCGAACAGCGCGTGCTGCAGCGGGCTCATCGTCGAGCGCAGGAATTCCGGGAAGATCGCGAGCAGCACCGCGCCCAGGATCACGCCCGGGATGTGGCCCATGCCGCCGAGCACCACGCAGGCGAGCACGACGATCGATTCCCAGAACGTGAACGACTCGGGCGACACGAAGCCCTGGAACGCGCCGAACATCGAGCCCGACAGGCCGCCGAACGAAGCGCCCATCGCGAACGCGAGCAGCTTCACGTTACGGGTGTTGATGCCCATCGCCTTCGCGGCGATTTCGTCTTCGCGGATCGCGGCCCACGCGCGGCCGATACGCGAGTGCTGCAGACGCGTACACACCCAGATCACCAGCAGCGAGCAGAGCACGAACAGGTAGTAGTACATGTACACCGACGGCAGCTGGAAGCCGAACAGCGTATGCGTCTGCGACAGGTTGAAGCCGCCGACGTGCACCGGATCGATGCCCGTGATCCCCTTCGGGCCGTTGGTGATGTTCACCGGACGGTCGAGGTTGTTCATGAAGATCCGGACGATTTCACCGAAGCCGAGCGTGACGATCGCCAGGTAGTCGCCGCGCAGGCGCAGCGTCGGCGCGCCGAGCAGGATCCCGAAGGTCGCCGCCAGCGCCATCGCGATCGGCACGATCAGCAGGAACGGCACGTGCAGGCCGTTCGGCGCGAGCGCCGCGATCCACTCGAACTGCGAGGTCAGGTGCGGCGAGCTCAGCAGCGCCGCCGTGTAGGCGCCCACCGCGTAGAACGCGATGTAGCCCAGGTCGAGCAGGCCGGCGAAGCCGACCACCACGTTCAGGCCCAGCGCGAGCATCACGTACAGCATCGCGAAGTCGAGCACGCGGACCCAGTAGTTGCCGCCGGCCGAGCCGATCACGATCGGCGCGGCGATCACGAGGACGGCAGTGAGGAGGCCGATGACGACGGTCTTGGCGGTGTTGCGCTCTTCGACCAGCGACGTCGACGATTCGATCGGTTGAATGGATGTCATGTTGTTTGCTCCCCTTCCGTTACGCGCGGTCCGCGACACGTTCGCCCAGCAGGCCCGACGGACGGAACACCAGCACGATGATCAGCACGATGAAGGCGAACACGTCCTGGTAGTTGCTGCCGAATACGCCACCCGTGAGGTTGCCGATGTAGCCGGCCCCGAGCTGCTCGATCAGGCCGAGCAGCACGCCGCCGACCATCGCGCCGCCGAGGTTGCCGATCCCGCCGAGCACCGCCGCGGTAAACGCCTTCATGCCGGGGATGAAGCCCATGTAGAAGTGCACGTTGCCGTATTCGGACGCGATCATCACGCCGGCCAGCGCGGCGAGCGCGGAGCCGATCATGAACGTCGCCGAGATCACGAAGTTCGGGTTCACGCCCATCAGGCTTGCCGTATTCGGGCTTTCGGCGATCGCGCGCATCGCGCGGCCGAGCTTGGTCTTGTGCACGAGCAGCAGCAGGCCGCCCATCACGATGAACGCGACCGCGATGATCACGATTTCCGTGACCGAGATCACGGCGCCGGGCGTCGTGTCGGTCGCCTTGATCACGTTGATCGGGTCGGTCGGCAGCAATTGCGGGAACGGCAGCGGGTTGCGCGACCAGATGATCATCGCAGCCGTCTGCAGCAGGATCGACACGCCGATCGCGGTGATCAGCGGCGCGAGACGCGGCGCGCGGCGCAGCGGCCGGTACGCGACGCGTTCGATCGTGAAGCCGACGAACGCACAGACGACCGCGGCGATGCTCAGGCCGATCGTCAGCGTCGCGACGTTGCCGAGTCCGGGAAAGTGGTTCTGCAGCACGGTGATGGCCGACAGCGCAACCATCGCGCCGATCATCAGCACGTCGCCGTGCGCGAAGTTGATGATGCCGAGAATGCCGTACACCATCGTGTATCCCAACGCGATGATGGCGTACACACTGCCGAGCACCAGCCCGTTGAGAACCTGCTGGACGAAAATATCCATTTAAAGCTCCTTGGCCCGTGCTGCCGGAGGACGTTGCGCCCCGCGGGTAAGCGAGGAATCGCGCCTTCTCGGCGACACTGCGGGTACTAGTCGATACCGGTAAGGGTGGATCGTCCCGGCGCGCGCCGCCCGGCCTGTACGGCCGGACCTGCCGCCGGAGCGGATACAAAAACGGCACCGCACTGTTCCGGTGCCGTCATGAGTCCCGTCGCTAAATCGTCACGACATCGAGGACGGTGTTCGTGGCCTCCTTGAAGTCGTGGGGCAGCATGCCGAGACGGCCGTCGTCCGGTTTCCCGGCATCCGTGCCTTGGCCCGTCCGGCGCCGCGCAAGCAGCGCGCCCGGACGGATCGGATTCCGCGCCGCGTCGCCCGGCAGGGCGTTGCGGCAGTCGCGCCCGACTTTCGTCAGGACTGCATCGGAATCCATCGTACGAACCAGACTGCGCGTCACGACACGGTCGGTCGCGGCGGCGCGCTGTTTCGTCGAATCGAATTGAAGGGGGGACAGTGGCTTCGGCACGCTGCCGGCAACGCCGCGATCGTCCGGCATCCGTCGACCGGCGGCTTGCCGCGACGCAGTCTGCATGCCCGCTGCCCGGCCCGTCGTCAGGCCAAGCGCGTTGATGTCCTCGATCGTCAAACCTGCCCCGTTTTCCTTGTCCCTGCCCAGTTGCGCGATACGGCGCGCCGATGGCGCCGCACGTCCGGCTCCGGCGACGCGCACGCCGCTGGCCGATGATGCCGCGATTACCGCAGCGTCCCTGCCCGCCCCGTCGTCGCTCTTTTTGCTGCAGCCGGCAAGCATTGCAACCGGTGCGGCGACGGACACGGCGTAAGCCAACTTCACATGCATTGAATGGTCTCCCGCGCCTTGCCAAAACCCGATTTCAAAGCCATTCCGGCTTGAAAACGGGCGCATTGTAACTCCATTTATAGGACGCCAATAATCCTGATTCGATGGGGTTTTCCTGCATTGCAACCAATTTTGAGAAACGATTGGATGAGGCGGGAGCAACCGGGTTGCACCATCATTGGGAATAATGGTTGCGATTACAATTTCGAGACACCAAAAAAAAGCGCGCCGGGAGGCGCGCTTCGGTGTTCCGCGGGTGCGATGCGGCAATCAGGCGGCGGGCGGCAGGTTCAACCCGCGCGGCAGCGGAAACGACACGTTTTCCTCGATGCCGTCGAGTGCGCGGACGTTGCGCACGCCGAGCTCGCGCAGCCGCGCGATCACGGCCTGGGCGAGCACCTCGGGCGCCGACGCGCCGGCCGTCACGCCGATGCGGCGCTTGCCGGCGACCCACGCCGGATCGATCTGGTCCGGTGCATCGACCATGTACGCGGCCACGCCGCGCTTCTCGGCCACTTCGCGCAGCCGGCTCGAGTTCGAGCTGTTCGGACTACCGACCACGATCACGACATCGCATTGCGGCGCCATGAACTTCACCGCGTCCTGGCGGTTCTGCGTCGCGTAGCAGATGTCCTGCTTCTTCGGCTCGCGGATCTTCGGATACTTCGCCTTCAGCGCGCCGATGATCTCGGCCGCGTCGTCGACGGACAGCGTCGTCTGTGTGACGAGCGCGATGCGCTCGGGATCGGCGAGCTCGAGCTTCTGCACGTCCTCCACACTTTCGACGAGGTGCATGCCACGCTCGACCTGGCCCATCGTGCCTTCGACTTCGGGATGGCCCTTGTGGCCGATCATCACGATGTCGACGCCGTCCTGGCGCATCTTCGCCACTTCGACGTGCACCTTCGTGACGAGCGGGCAGGTAGCGTCGTAAATGCGCAGCCCGCGCACGTCGGCCTCGTCGCGCACGGCCTTCGACACGCCGTGCGCACTGAAGATCACAGTGTTGCCGGCCGGCACTTCCTCGAGTTCCTCGACGAAGATCGCGCCCTTCTTCTTCAGATCCTCGACCACGTACTTGTTGTGGACGATTTCGTGACGCACGTAGATCGGCGCACCGTGCATCGCGATGGCGCGCTCGACGATCTCGATCGCGCGATCGACACCCGCGCAGAAACCGCGCGGCTGGGCCAGCAGGATTTCGGCGTCGGCGGCGACGGTCTGCCCGGACAGCGTATCGGTGGTACTCATGATTACAGGATTCCGATGATTTTCACTTCGAACGTGAGCGCCTGGCCCGCGAGCGGATGATTGAAGTCGAACAGCGCCGAGGTCTCGCTGACTTCCTTCAGCACCCCCGCGTAGCGACCGCCATCCGGTGCGTTGAACTCGATGAGTTCGCCCGGCGTGAAATCGTCGCCGACCATCCCGTTCTCGCGCAGCGTCGACAGCGTCACGCGCTGGAGCATGTCGGGATTGCGGGGGCCGAACCCCTGATCGGGGGCTAGCTGAAAAGTCGAATGGTCGCCGACCCGGAGCCCGAGCAGAATCTGTTCCAGCGACGGCGCCAGTTGCCCCGCGCCCAGCAACAGCGTGGCCGGCTTGTCCGAAAAGGTGTTGACGATGTCGGCGCCGTCGGCCAGTGCCAGCCGATAATGCAACGTGACGTGGGAACCGGGCTTCACTTCGGATAGATCGATGAGGCTCATGAATTACTCGTTCAGTCGGCGCCCGCTACGGCCGAATGGCCCGGCGCAAAGCCAATATTGTAAGTCACCTGAGCGTGCAAGGCGGAAAGTGCGACGACGTTGCGCACGCCGCCCGCCGCCAATGGAGTTCCGACCATGCTGTCACCCTGCCTCATCGTGCCGCCGGCCGAATGCCGCGACACCGCCGACACGCCGGCCGATCCGCCCGGCCGCGTGATCCCGATCAACCGGCGCAGGCGCCGCCCGGGCGACTGGCGGCCCGAGCGGCCACGCGAGCGATTGCTGGAGCGCGGGCCGGCCGCGCTGACCGACGACGAGCTGATCGCGCTGCTGCTCGGCACCGGCAAGCCCGGTCACGACGTCTTCGTCACCGCCCGCGCACTGGTCGAGCAGTTCGGCACGTTGCGCGGGCTGCTCGAAGCGAGCGCCGACGATTTCGAGGCGTACCCCGGCATCGGCCCCGCACGCTCCGCGCGGCTCGTCGCGGTCACCGAGATCGCGCGGCGCATGCTGGTGGAGAAAGCGGAAGAACGGATGCCGATCGACTCGCCCGGCGCGGTCGAGGATTGCTTGCGACTGAAGATCGGCACGCGCCAGTACGAAGTGTTCATCGCGGTCTATCTGGATGCGCGCAACCGTCTGATCGACATGGAGGAAATCGCGCGCGGCTCGCTCACCCGCATGGCCGTCTATCCGCGCGAGATCGTGCGCCGCGCGATGAAGCACAACGCCGCGGCGCTGATCGTCGCGCACAATCATCCGTCGGGCGCGGTACAGCCGAGCGCGGAAGACCGCCGCCTGACCCGCGTGCTGAAAGACGCGCTCGAGCTCGTCGACGTGCGGCTGCTCGATCACGTCGTCGTCGGGGTCAGCGATACTTTCTCGTTCGCGCGGGCCGGTTGGCTGTAGACTGTGGCGCGGCGGCCCGTCCCAGGGCGCCGCAACGACGAAGCGAAATTGGGTTTGATTTTTCTGAACTTTTTCTGCTAGAATCGTCGTCTGTCTTTTTTCCAACCAGTTCTAGCCATCGAAGGGCCTTGTCTGTAAGGGCTACGGCGTTCTGAGTGCAGCCATGGATCACGTGGCGGTGCGATGGAACCTTCACCGGCGATCGAACCCCGAATTTAGCGTATTAGGAGTGCTCTCATGGCACGCGTATGCCAAGTAACTGGGAAAGCGCCGATGAGCGGCAACAACGTTTCCCACGCCAACAACAAGACGAAGCGTCGCTTCCTCCCGAACCTGCAGAACCGCCGGTTCTGGGTTGAGAGCGAAAACCGCTGGGTGCGCCTGCGCGTCTCGAACGCCGGCCTGCGCCTGATCGACAAGAACGGCATCGATTCCGTGCTCGCTGACCTGCGCGCACGCGGCGAAGCCTAAGCCCAAGGAGCACAATCATGGCAAAAGGCGCCCGCGACAAGATCAAGCTCGAGTCGACCGCTGGTACGGGTCACTTCTACACGACCACGAAGAACAAGCGCAACATGCCGGAAAAGATGGCGATCAAGAAGTTCGATCCCGTCGTCCGCAAGCACGTTGAATACAAAGAAACCAAGATCAAGTAATCTCCGGTTTCTGCCAGCCTGACGGCGACCGAAAAGCCCCGCACATGCGGGGCTTTTTGTTTTGCGCGGTTTTCGCGCGCACGCGTGAGCCCGACGCGGTATGCTCTCCCCTTTCCGCGGCCGCGGTCGACGGAACGCAAGATCAAAAGCGTAACGATGGAGATGCAGCATGAAATTCGACGTGGCGATCGTCGGCAGCGGCCTGGCAGGGCTGTCGGTCGCACTCAATCTGGCCAGCACGCGACGTGTCGCGCTGATCGCGAAACGTTCGATGATGGAGGGGGCGAGCGATAACGCGCAGGGCGGCATCGCGGCGGTCCTCGACTCGGCGGACAGCATCGAGAACCACGTCGACGACACGCTGGTCGCCGGTGGCGGCCTCTGCGACGAAGGCGCGACGCGCTACATCGTCGAGCACGGCCGCGAAGCCATCGAATGGCTGATCTCGCAAGGCGTGCCGTTCACGAAGGACGACGCGGCCGAACTCGGCTTTCACCTGACGCGCGAAGGCGGCCACAGCCATCGCCGGATCATCCATGCGGCCGATGCGACCGGCCATGCGGTGCTCGCGACGCTGTCGGCGCGCGCGCGCCAGCATCCGAACATCACGTTCTTCGAAAATCATCACGCGATCGACCTGATCACGTCGGATCGGCTCGGCCTGCCCGGCCGCCGCTGCCACGGCCTGTATGCACTCGACGTCGACAACGACCGCACGATCACGATCGAGGCGCCGCACACGGTGCTCGCCACCGGCGGCGCCGGCAAGGTCTACCTGTACACGACGAACCCCGACACCGCGACCGGCGACGGCATCGCGATGGCGTGGCGTGCCGGCTGCCGCGTGTCGAACATGGAATTCATCCAGTTCCACCCGACCTGCCTGTTCCATCCGTACGCAAAATCGTTCCTGATTTCGGAAGCCGTGCGCGGCGAAGGCGGCCTGCTGAAGCTGCCTGACGGCACGCGCTTCATGCCGTCGCACGATCCGCGCGCCGAACTCGCGCCGCGCGACATCGTCGCGCGCGCGATCGACTTCGAGATCAAGAAGCGCGGGATCGACTGCGTGTATCTCGACATCAGCCATCAGCCGGAAGCGTTCCTGCGCGAACATTTCCCGACGATCCATGCGCGCTGCCTCGAATTCGGCATCGACATCGCGAAAGAACCGATCCCGGTCGTGCCGGCCGCGCACTATACGTGCGGCGGGGTCGTCACCGATCTCGCCGGACGCACCGACCTCGCCGGCCTGTACGCGGTCGGCGAAACCTCGTACACGGGGCTGCACGGCGCGAACCGGCTCGCGAGCAACTCGCTGCTCGAATGTCTGGTGATCGGCCGCGCGGCAGCCGAGGCGATCGAGGCGGCCGGCTTCGACGCCGACACGCCGGCCGCGCTGCCCGCGTGGGACGAAAGCCGCGTGTCGGACGCGGACGAGGAAGTCGTCGTGGCCCACAACTGGGACGAACTGCGCCGCCTGATGTGGAACTACGTCGGCATCGTGCGCACCGACAAGCGCCTCGAGCGCGCGAAACATCGCCTGTCGCTGCTGCGCGACGAGATCCACGAGTACTACGCGAACTTCCGCGTGACGCGCGATCTGCTCGAACTGCGCAACCTCGTCGACGTGGCAACGCTGATCGTGAAAAGCGCGCACTCGCGCCGCGAAAGCCGCGGGCTGCACTACAGCCGCGACTGGCCGCATACGCTGCCGAAAGCATTGCCGAGCGTGCTCACGCCGCGCGTGCGCCGCTGAGCGGCGCGCCGCCCTTCCGCGGCCGCGGCAGCACAAGAAAAAAGCCGTTGGCGCTTGCGCGCCAACGGCTTTTTGTCTGATCGGATGATGTTCGGTCAGTCGACGATCCGCATCGAATAATCGGTCGCCCGCACATCCTTCGTCAGCGCGCCGATCGAGATGCGATCGACGCCCGTCTCCGCGAACGTGCGGACCGTCTCGAAATTGACGCCGCCCGAGACTTCGAGCACGGCCTTGCCATCCGCCACGCGCACCGCTTCGCGCATCATGTCGAGCGTGAAGTTGTCGAGCAGCACCGACTGCGCCCCGTGCGCGAGCGCCGTGTCGAGCTGCGCGAGCGTCTCGACTTCGACCTGCACGGGCACGCCCGATTTCAGCGCGAACGCCGCATCGAGCGCCTCGCCGACACCGCCTGCCGCCGCGATGTGGTTCTCCTTGATCAGGATGCCGTCGTACAGCGCGAGACGCTGGTTCTCGCCGCCGCCGACCCGGACCGCGTACTTCTGCGCGAGCCGCAGCCCCGGCAACGTCTTGCGCGTATCGAGGATCTTCGCGCGCGTGCCTTCGACGCGGTCGACGTAACGGCGCGTCGCCGTCGCGACGCCCGACAGCAACTGCAGGAAGTTCAGCCCGTTGCGCTCGGCCGTCAGCAGCGCGCGTGCCGGCCCTTCGAGTTCGCAGACGGTCGAATCGGCCGTCATCCGGCCGCCTTCGCGATAGCGCCAGCGCACGACGATCGACGGATCGATCCGTCCGATCACGGCCTCGAACCACGGTACGCCGCACAGCACCGCTTCCTCGCGCACGATGATCCGCGCGCGGCGGTGCTCGCCGGCCGGCACGAGCCGCCCAGTCTGGTCGCCGGCACCGACGTCTTCGGCGATCGCATCGGCCACGTTGCGCGCGATCGCTTCGTCGAATGCCGCGCCGTACTGCGCGCGGACGGCGTCGAACAGCGGGGATACGGCGTTGCTCATGCGGCCCCCACGTTCGCGAACAATTGCTGGTCGCGCTGCAGGTCGCCGCTCGCCTGCACGCGCTTCTTGTGCGCAGCCGCGAATTCGAGCATCCGGTCGATCGGCAGACGCGCGCGCTCGCCGATCGCGGGATCGACGAAGATCTCGTTGTGACCGCGTTCGAGCACGTCGGCGAGGTTCGCGAGGCCGTTCATCGCCATCCACGGGCAATGCGCGCAGCTCTTGCAGGTCGCGCTGTTGCCGGCCGTCGGCGCGGCGATGAAGGTCTTGCCGGGCGCGGCAAGCTGCATCTTGTGCAGGATGCCGAGATCGGTCGCGACGATGAAGCGGGTCGCGTCGAACTTGACGGCCGCGTCGATCAGCTGCGTGGTCGAGCCGACGACATCGGCCTGCGCCACGACGTTTTCCGGCGACTCGGGATGGACGAGCACCTTCGCGTCCGGATATTCGGCGCGCAGCAGGTCGAGCTCGATGCCCTTGAACTCGTCGTGGACGAGGCACGAGCCCTGCCACAGCAGCATGTCCGCGCCGGTTTTCTTCTGGATGTAGCTGCCGAGATGACGGTCCGGCGCCCAGATGATCTTTTCGCCGCGCGCGTGCAGGTCGGCCACGATCTCGAGGCCGATCGACGACGTGACCATCCAGTCCGCGCGCGCCTTCACGGCCGCGCTGGTGTTCGCGTAGACGACGACGGTACGGTCGGGATGCGCATCGCAGAACGCCGAGAATTCGTCGACCGGGCAGCCGAGGTCGAGCGAGCAGGTCGCGTCGAGATCGGGCATCAGGATCCGTTTGTTCGGGCTCAGGATCTTCGCGGTTTCGCCCATGAAGCGCACGCCGGCGACGACCAGCGTCTGCGCGTCGTGATCGCGGCCGAAGCGCGCCATTTCGAGCGAATCCGCCACGCAGCCGCCCGTTTCGTCGGCCAGTTCCTGCAGTTCGGCGTCCACGTAGTAGTGGGCGACCAGCACGGCCTTTTCACGGGCAAGCAACGCCTTGATGCGTGCTTTCAGCGCAGCGCGTTCCTCGGCGGACGGCGCATCGGGCACCTTGGCCCATGCCTGCCCCACGCCGCACACGGTCCCGGCTGCGACGGGCCGGTCGTACTCGACGGGTTTGATCGTCGATTGCATCTCCATATCTCCTGTCGATCAGCGTTGGCGCTTGAGCGCTTACCCTGATCCCATGCTACGCGGTCGATCGGCGTTGGCGCGTTCGCGCCTGCCCCGATCCCATCCCTTTCATTCGCCCCGGGACACCACCCGCCACGGCCCCAAGCGTCAGACAAATCCCGGCCCGCCGACGCGCTTCACAAACCGGCGGCCCAAATGAAAAAACCCCGCCAACGCGGGGTTTGTGACGTCCTGAGATTCTAATCGATTTCGAATCAGGCGTAGCGACGCAGGCGCGTCGCGAATTCCTGCAGCGCCTTGATGCCGCTTTGTTCTGCGCGATGACACCAATCCTGCAATTGCGCGAGAAGCTGTTCGCGCGACGCGGTCGAACGATCCCAGATCGCGGCCAGATCCTGGCGCAGCTGGAAGTACGTATGCAGCTTCTGGCTGTTCGCGAAGATTTCTGGCAGCAGCTTCTTCTGCGGCTCGTCGAGACCGTCGGCGTCCTTGTGGAACCACTTGCGGGCACCGCGCATCAACTGGTACTTCTCGCTCGAACCGAGTTCCTTCAGGTGCGCGAGCTCCTGGCGGTACGCACGCTTCACGGCCTTGCCGTAGCTCGCCATCACTTCGTAACGGTTCGACAGCACGGCCTGCAGCGTTTCCTGATCGAGCACCGTCTTCGGCTTGTTCAGGCGCGGCGTCGGCGCGACCTTCTTCACCTTCGCGAGACCGAAGGCCGACATGATGCGGATGTACATCCAGCCGATGTCGAACTCGTACCACTTGTTCGACAGCTTCGCCGACGTCGCGAACGTGTGGTGGTTGTTGTGCAGCTCTTCGCCGCCGATCACGATGCCCCACGGGAACAGGTTCGTGCTCGCGTCGGCCGAGTTGAAGTTGCGATAGCCCCAGAAGTGACCGAAGCCGTTGACGACACCGGCCGCCCAGAACGGGATCCACACCATCTGCACGGCCCAGACGGTCAGGCCGAGCACGCCGAACAGCGCGACGTCGATCACCATCATCAGGCTCACACCGAGGATCGGGTACTTCGAGTAGAGGTTGCGTTCGATCCAGTCGTTCGGCGTGCCGTGGCTGAACTTGCGCATCGTCTCTTCGTTCTTCGCTTCCGCGCGATACAGCTCGGCGCCCTCGAGGAACACCTTCCAGATGCCGCGCGTCTGCGGGCTGTGCGGATCTTCCTCGGTCTCGCACTTCGCATGGTGCTTGCGGTGAATCGCGGCCCACTGGCCGGTCAGCATGCCGGTGGTCATCCACAGCCAGAGACGGAAGAAGTGGCTCGCGATCGGATGCAGCTCCAGCGCGCGGTGCGCCTGGCAGCGATGCAGGTAGACCGTCACACCGATGATCGTGACGTGCGTGACGGCGAGCGCGAACAGCGCGACCTGCCACCACGAAAAATGCAGGAGCCCGTGGGAAAGAAAATCGAGCAGGGAATTCAACAAGGCAGTTACCTGTGATGAGAGCGACGCCGCACCGGCGTCAGAAGAATGAAAGCATACCGCGTGTAGACCAGAATTTTACTTCAACCGTTCCAAGTCTTTGTAAAAAATGAATATTTTCTTGCCCTGACGCAATCCGCGCGGTCCACGGCCGGACTGGGAAAGGCCCGCGATCCGGTTCCGACCGCGGAATCGGTACGATTGACCGCCCGCACCCGCTACGCGGCCGGCGCGCGCCCGTCCAGCGCACCGTTGGCGGCGGCCGAATCGTGCCCGGCCGCCACGCCGGCCGCGGCGAAGCCGTCCGGCAACCCGACCACGCGCACTTCGCGCTGCGGAAACGGAATCGAAATCCCGTGCTCGCTGAAGAGCCGCCAGATGTTGCGGTTCACGCTCGAACGCACGCCCGACGTGCCCTTCGCCGAATCCTCGATCCAGAAGCCGAGCTCCAGGTCGATCCCGTCCGCGCCGAAACTCACGAGGTACGGGGTGGGCGCCGGCTCGGCCAGCACGCGCGGCACGTCCTTCGCCGCGTCGGCGAGCAACGCGAGCGCCTGCTCGACGTCGCTCGTGTACGCCACCTGCACCGCCACCTTCGCATAGCCGCGCGTCAGGTACGACGACTGGTTCTGCACGACGTCGGTGATCAGCTTCTCGTTCGGGATCAGCGTCTCGTTGCCGTCGAGGCCGCGCACGACCGTGTAGCGCGTGCGGATCTGGGTGACCACGCCCTGCAGCCCGCCGACGCTGATCGCATCGCCGAGCCGCAGCGAGCGGTCGAGCAGGATGATGAAGCCCGACACGTAGTTGCTGGCGATCTTCTGCAGCCCGAACCCGAGGCCGACGCCGACCGCGCCGCCGAACACGCCGAGCACCGTCACGTCGATGCCGACGAGCGACAGCCCGATCAGGATCGCCGCGAACACGAGCAGCGCGCGGCCGACCCGCGACAGCACGACCTTCAGGTTCGCGTCGAGCGTGCTCGCGCGCGACAGGCGATCCTCGAGCACTGAGCCGAGCCACATCGCGACCATCAGCGTCACGCACACCCACAGCGCGCCGGAAATCACCGACAGCAGCGTGAGGTGCGCGGTCGCGACGCGGAACTGCACGCTGTCGAGCCAGCCGAGCACGTCGCGCTGGATGCCGAGCACGGTCATCACCATCGCGGCCCACACGACGGTCGACACGATCTTCTCGACGATCGACAGCCATGCGTGCGTGTGGCCGTCACGCGCGAACACGCGCCGCGCGAAGAAGAACAGCACGTAGATCAGCCCGATGCCGAACAGCGGCACGAGCGCGAGCGACAGCAGCGACGTCGACATGAACGGGTCGAACGCGAGCTGCGCACCGCCGACGAACACGCTGCCGAACAGCGGAAACAACGCGCGCTTGAGGCTTTGCGCGCCCGCGCCCGGCGCGCGTCCGGCCGCCCGGCGCCGCGCATCGATCCGGCCGTGCACGAAGCGCGCGGCGACCCACGCGAAACACAGCGCACCGACGAGGATCGCCGCCTGCCAGATCATCACCGGCTGGTGGAAATCGCGAATCACCGAGGCCAGCCGGTGCGACAGCAGGCGGCTCTGCAGGTTCTCCATCGTCCGTCCGGGCGGTCGTTACTGCGCCGCGCGGCGCTCGAGCACCGCGGCGAAGAAGCCGTCGGTCGCGTGACGGTGCGGCCACAGCGACAGATAGTCGCCCGTCTCGAGCTCGATGCGCTGGTCGGCCAGCACCTTCTGCGCCGGCACCAGCACGAAGTCCGGATGGTCGGCCAGGAACTGTTCGACGATGCGCTCGTTCTCGGCATCCAGCACGCTGCAGGTCGCGTAGACGAGCCGGCCGCCCTTCTTCACGAGCCGCGCGGCGCTCGCGAGGATCGACGCCTGCTTCGGCGTCAGTTCGTCGATCGCGGTGCGCGTCTGGCGCCATTTGAGGTCCGGATTGCGACGCAGCGTGCCGAGGCCGCTGCACGGCGCATCGACCAGCACGCGGTCGATCTTGCCGGCGAGGCGCTTGATCTTCGCGTCGTGCTCGCTGTCGATCAGCACCGGGTTCACGTTCGACAGCCCGCTGCGCGCGAGGCGCGGCTTCAGCTTCGCGAGACGCTTCTCCGACACGTCGAACGCATAGAGGCGCCCGGTCGAGCGCATCATCGCGCCGAGGGCGAGCGTCTTGCCGCCCGCGCCCGCGCAGAAATCGACGACCATCTCGCCGCGGCGCGGCGCGACCAGCGAGCACAGCAGCTGGCTGCCTTCGTCCTGGACCTCGATCGCGCCCTCCTCGAACAACTTGAGGCGCGTCAGCGCCGGCTTGCCGACCACGCGCACGCCGAACGGCGCGAACGGCGTCGCGCCCGCATCGATGCCGCTCACGCGCAGCGCTTCGATCACCTGGTCGCGGCTTGCCTTCTGCGCGTTGGCACGCAGGTCGAGCGGCGCCGGGTAGTTCAGCGCGGCGGCGAGCTGCGCGAGCTCCTCGGCATCGAAACGCTCCGACAGCGCCTGGTGAATCCAGTCGGGCAGGTTGGTGCGAATGCGCACCGGCAGGCTCGCCGGATCGATCTTCGACACGTGCTCGAGCCACGCGGACTCGGTGTCGGACAGGAACGGCTTCAGCGCATTGCGGCCGACCGTCTGCATCAGGCCGAGCAGCGTGAGGCGTCGCGCAGGTGTGCCGGTGCCGCTCTCGGCCAGGTGCGAAAACTCCATCTTCCGGCGCAGCACCGCGAACACGGCCTCGGCGATCACGCCGCGCTCCGCATGCCCGAGCTTCGGGTGCGCGCGGAAGAACCGGCTCGTCGTCGCGTCGGCGGGGCCGGCGAACTTCAGCACCTCGGCCAGCAAAGTCTCGGTCTGGCCGATCAGGAATCCGTGCAGCTTCATACGCCCTCACTCGTTTCGGTTTGCGGTTGGTCCGCGAAAATCCAGCGCGCCTCTTCGGGCGCCACCACTGCGCGGCCGTTCTCGAGGCGCAACCGCCCGTCGACGAACCAGCGCACCGCACGCGGATACAGCACGTGCTCGACCGCCAGCACGCGCTGCGCGAGCGCGGCCGCGTCGTCGCCGGCGCGCACGGGCACCGCGCCCTGCGCGACGATCGCCCCGCTGTCGAGCTCGGGAATCACGAAATGCACGCTCGCGCCATGCAGCGCGACGCCGGCGTCGAGCGCCTGCTGGTGCGTGTGGATGCCCTTGAAGCTCGGCAGCAGCGACGGATGGATGTTCAGCAGCCGGCCCTCGTATCGTCTGACGAATGCGGGCGTGAGGATGCGCATGAAGCCGGCGAGGACGACGAGATCGGGCGAGAAGCGGTCGATCTCGGCGGCGAGCGCCGCGTCGAAGCTGTCGCGGCCGTCGAACGACCGGTGGTCGACCACCGCCGTCGCCACCCCGTGCGACGCGGCAAAAGCCAGTCCGGCCGCATCGGGCCGGTTGGCGATCACGGCGGCAATCTCGGCCGGCCAGCGTTCCTGCGCGCACGCGCGGACGATGGCCTCCATGTTGCTGCCGCGACCGGAAATCAGGATCACGAGTTTTTTCATCCCCGAATTTTACCATTCGCCCCCGCGTTTCCCGCCTTCTCGGCCGCCGGCCCGCCCGAACGTTTATAATCTTCTGCTTTGCGGCATCCCACCGCCCATTCCCCCGACGCTGCATCCGCTATCGTGAAAGTCTTCCGCGGCCTGCCCAACGCCGAGAGCCGCGCCCCGTGCGCGCTGACGATCGGCAACTTCGACGGTGTCCATCGCGGCCACCAGGCCCTGCTCGCGCGCGTGCGCGCGGCAGCGGACGCGCGCGGCCTGCCCGTGTGCGTGATGACGTTCGAGCCGCACCCGCGCGAATTCTTCAATCCGGCTGGCGCGCCGCCGCGCATCGCGATGCTGCGCGACAAGCTCGAGGCGCTGCGCGATCACGGTGTCGACCGCGTCGTCGTCGAGCACTTCAACCACACCTTCGCGAGCCAGTCGCCGCAGGCGTTCGTCGAGCGCACGCTGGTGAACGGGCTGCATACGCGCTGGATGATGGTCGGCGACGATTTCTGCTACGGCGCGAAGCGCGCGGGCACCTTCGACACGCTGAAGGCGGCCGGCGAGCAGCACGGCTTCGAGGTCGAGCAGATGGGCACGGTGGCCGGCAGCGACGGCACGCGCATTTCCAGCTCCGGCGTGCGCGCGGCGCTCGCCGCGGGCGATCTCGACGCGGCCGCGCAGGCGCTCGGCCACGGCTACGCGATCAGCGGCCACGTCGCGCACGGGCTGAAGCTCGGCCGCGATCTCGGCTTCCCGACGCTGAACCTGCCGATCGCGCACAAGCGGCCGGCGCTCGCGGGCATCTTCGTCGTGCAGGTGCACGGCCTCGGCCCCGAGCCGCTGCCGGGCGTCGCGAGCCTCGGGCTGCGCCCGACCGTCGACGATTCGGGCCGCGTGCTGCTCGAAGTTCACCTGCTCGACTGGCACGGCGATGCGTACGGCAAGCTGATCCGTGTCGAATTCCTGAAGAAGCTGCGCGACGAGGCGAAGTTCGACGATCTCGAGGCGCTGTCGCGCGCGATCGCGCTGGACGTCGCGAATGCGCGCGCGTACTTCATCGAACGCGACCGTGCGCCGGGCAGCCGCGCGACGGGCTTCGCGACGTCGGCTACCGACCGAATTAGCTGATCCGGACGGCGGCGCGCGGGCGCCGCCCCCCTCGCGCCGCCCTCTCGCGCGCATCCCCGATTCACGACGCCCGAGCGTCCCCCGATTGAGATAGCGATCCCATCATGAGCAACAAGAAAGCCGATTCGAAACCGCAGGCCAAGTATCCGGTCAACCTGCTCGACACGCCGTTCCCGATGCGTGGCGACCTGCCCAAGCGCGAGCCGCAGTGGGTCAAGGAGTGGGAAGAGCGCGGCATCTACGACAAGATCCGCGCGGCCAGCCAGGGCCGGCCGAAGTTCATCCTGCACGACGGCCCGCCGTATGCGAACGGCGACATCCACCTCGGCCATGCGGTCAACAAGATCCTGAAGGACATCGTCGTCAAGTCGCGCAACATGGCCGGCTTCGACGCGCCGTACGTGCCGGGCTGGGATTGCCACGGGATGCCGATCGAGATCCAGATCGAGAAGCAGTTCGGCAAGTCGCTGCCGGCGGCCGAAGTGATGAGCAAGGCGCGCGCATACGCGACCGAGCAGATCGAGAAGCAGAAGGTCGGCTTCAAGCGCCTCGGCGTGCTCGGCGACTGGGCGAATCCGTACAAGACGATGAACTTCGTGAACGAGGCGGAAGAAATCCGCGCGCTCGGCAAGATCATCGAGAAGGGCTACGTGTACCGCGGGCTGAAGCCGGTGAACTGGTGCTTCGACTGCGGCTCGGCGCTCGCGGAAGCGGAAGTCGAGTACAAGGACCGCACCGATCCGACGATCGACGTGATGTTCGCGTTCGCGGAACCGGAAAAGACCGCGCAGGCGTTCGGCCTGCCGGCGCTGCCGCGCGCCGACGGCGGCATCGTGATCTGGACCACCACGCCGTGGACGATTCCCGCCAACCAGGCGCTGAACCTCCATCCGGAAATCGTCTACGCGCTGGTCGACACCGAGCGCGGGCTGCTGATCATCGCGGAAGAGCGCGTCGAAGCCTGCATGAGCGACTTCAAGCTGACGGGCCGCATCATCGCGACCACACCCGGCGTGAAGCTCGCGAACCTACGCTTCCACCACCCGCTCGCATCGGCCCACCCCGGCTACAAGCGCACCGCGCCCGTCTACCTCGGCGACTACGTGACGACCGACACCGGTACCGGCGTCGTGCACTCGTCGCCCGCGTACGGTATCGAGGACTTCATGTCGTGCAAGGCGCACGGGATGACCGATTCCGACTTCATCAACCCGGTGATGGGCGACGGCCGCTATATCGAATCGCTGCCGCTGTTCGGCGGCCTGTCGATCTGGGATGCGAACCCGAAGATCGTCGACGCGCTGAACGCGGCCGGCTCGCTGCTGCGCAGCGAGAAGTACACGCACAGCTACATGCACTGCTGGCGCCACAAGACGCCGATCATCTACCGCGCGACGTCGCAATGGTTCGCCGGCATGGACGTGACGCCGCGAGACGGCGGCAAGACGCTGCGCGAAACGGCGCTCGAAGGCGTCGACGCGACCGCGTTCTACCCGTCGTGGGGCAAGCAGCGCCTGTTCAGCATGATCGCGAACCGTCCGGACTGGACGCTGTCGCGCCAGCGCCAGTGGGGCGTGCCGATGGCGTTCTTCGTGCACAAGGAAACCGGCGAGCTGCACCCGCGCACGCTCGAGCTGCTCGAGGAAGTCGCGAAGCGCGTCGAGCAGTCGGGTATCGAGGCGTGGCAATCGCTCGACCCGCGCGAGCTGATCGGCGACGACGCGAACCTGTACGAAAAGAACCGCGACACACTCGACGTGTGGTTCGACTCGGGCACGACGCACTGGCACGTGCTGCGCGGCTCGCACAAGGATCAGCTGCAGTTCCCGGCCGACTTGTACCTCGAAGGCTCGGACCAGCATCGCGGCTGGTTCCACTCGTCGCTGCTGACGGCCTCGATGATCGATGGCCGCGCGCCGTACAAGGGCCTGCTCACGCACGGCTTCACGGTCGACGGCGAAGGCCGCAAGATGAGCAAGTCGCTCGGCAACGGCATCGACCCGCATGAAGTCGCGAACCGCCTCGGCGCGGAAATCATCCGCCTGTGGATCGCGTCGACCGACTACTCGGGCGAGCTCGCGATTTCCGAGGAAATCCTGAAGCGCGTGACCGAAGGCTATCGCCGCATCCGCAACACGCTGCGCTTCCTGCTCGCGAACCTGTCGGACTTCGACTTCGCGCAGCACGCGGTGCCGGTCGACGAATGGCTCGAGATCGACCGCTATGCGGTCGCGTTCTCGCAGCAACTGCAGACGGAACTGCTCGGCCACTACGAGAAGTACGAATTCCACCCGGTCGTCGCGAAGCTGCAGACGTACTGCTCGGAAGACCTCGGCGGCTTCTACCTCGACGTGCTGAAGGATCGCCTGTACACGAGCGCCGCCGATTCGCGCGCGCGCCGCTCCGCGCAGACCGCGCTGTACCACCTGACGCACGGCTTGCTGCGCGTGCTCGCGCCGTTCCTGTCGTTCACGGCGGAAGAAGCGTGGAAGGTGTTCCAGCTGGCGAGCGACACGATCTTCACGGAAACCTACTATGCGTATCCGGAAGTCGCCGGCTCGGCCGCGCTGATCGACAAGTGGGCGCTGCTGCGCGACGTGCGCGGCAACGTGACGAAGGCGCTCGAGGAAGCGCGCACCGCGAACCGCATCGGTTCGTCGCTGCAGGCCGAAGTCACCGTCCATGCGAGCGGCGCGCGCTACGACGCGCTGACGAGCCTCGGCGACGACCTGAAGTTCGTGCTGATCACGTCGGCCGCGACGGTCGTCAAGGTCGACGACGAAGCGCAGGAAAGCGTCGACGTGGCCGCGTCGAAGTACCAGAAGTGCGAGCGCTGCTGGCACTACCGCGAAGATGTCGGCGCGCACGCCGAGCATCCGACGCTGTGCGGCCGCTGCTTCTCGAACCTGTTTGAAAACGGCGAAATCCGGAGCGCTGCGTAAATATGGCGAAGACCCTGTCGAAACCGGCCAGCGGCGCGCTCGCGCCCTGGCTCGGCATTTCGCTGATCGTGATCCTGTTCGACCAGCTGTCGAAGATCGCGATCCTGAAAACGTTCGCGTACGGCGCGCAGCATGCGCTGACGTCGTTCTTCAACCTCGTGCTGGTGTACAACCGCGGCGCCGCGTTCGGCTTCCTGTCGACCGCGAGCGGCTGGCAGCGCTGGGCGTTCACCGCGCTCGGCGTCGGCGCGACGCTCGTGATCTGCTTCCTGCTGAAGCGCCACGGCCACCAGCGGCTGTTCAGCGTGTCGCTCGCGCTGATCCTCGGCGGCGCGCTCGGCAACGTGATCGACCGGCTGGTCTACGGTCACGTGATCGACTTCCTCGATTTCCATCTCGGCGCGTGGCACTTCCCGGCGTTCAACCTTGCCGATTCCGCGATCACGATCGGCGCGGTGCTGCTGATCTACGACGAGCTGCGGCGCGTGCGCGGTTCGCGCTGAGCGCGCATACTCCGTGTCGACGGCCGGCTTCGCGCCGGCCGTTCCGTTTGACCCCAGGAGGCCTGAGTTGGCACACGCAGAACTCGCAGGAAAACACCTCGTTCTCGGCCTGACGGGCGGCATCGCCTGCTACAAGATCGCCGAGCTCACGCGGCTGCTCGTGAAGGCCGGCGCGACCGTGCAGGTCGCGATGACCGACGCCGCCACCCAGTTCATCACGCCCGTCACGATGCAGGCGCTGTCGGGCCGGCCCGTCTATACGAGCCAGTGGGACGCGCGCATCGACAACAACATGGCGCACATCGACCTGTCGCGCGAAGCCGACGCGATCGTGATCGCGCCCGCGTCGACGGATTTCCTCGCGAAGCTCGCGCACGGGTTCGCGGACGATCTGCTGTCGACGCTGTGCGTCGCGCGCGACTGTCCGCTGCTGGTCGTCCCCGCGATGAACCGCCAGATGTGGCAGAACCCGGCCACGCAACGCAACGCCGCGCAACTGCGCGCGGACGGCGTGTCGGTGCTCGGCCCGGATTCGGGCGCGCAGGCGTGCGGCGAAGTCGGCGACGGCCGCATGCTCGAGCCCGAGGCGATCTATGAGGCGATCGTCGCGCACTTCGCGCCGAAGGTGCTCGCGCACCGGCGCGTGCTGATCACGGCCGGCCCGACGTTCGAACCGCTCGATCCGGTGCGCGGCCTGACGAACCGCTCCAGCGGCAAGATGGGTTTCGCGCTCGCGCGCGCCGCGCAACAGGCCGGCGCCGACGTCCATCTGGTCGCCGGGCCGGTCGCGCTCGACACGCCGTGGGGCGTGTACCGCCAGGACGTGCAGACCGCGCAGCAGATGTACGACGCGGTGATGCATGCGGTCGCCGATGCCGACATCTTCATCGCGGTGGCCGCGGTCGCCGACTGGCGCGTCGACCAGCCGGCCGAGCACAAGATGAAGAAGACGGCCGACCGCAAGATGCCGGCGCTCGCGTTCGTCGAGAATCCCGACATCCTCGCGTCGGTCGCGGCGCTGCCCGATGCGCCGTTCTGCGTCGGCTTCGCGGCCGAAAGCGGCGACCTCGACGTGCACGGCGACGAGAAACGCAAGCGCAAGAACGTGCCGCTGCTCGTCGGCAACCTCGGCCCGCTGACGTTCGGCCGCGACGACAACGAAGTCGTGCTGTTCGAGGCCGCCGGCCTCACGCGCCTGCCCCGCGCGCCCAAAGACGAACTCGCGCATGCGCTCGTCGCGGAAATCGCGAAGCGCCTGCCCGACAACCGCCTGATCTGATCACCCGCGCGGCGGTGCGTGCCGCTGCGCCCTTCCCGACCGATTCGACGACCGCATGAAACTCGACCTAAAGATCCTCGACGCGCGCATGCGCGACTACCTGCCCGCCTACGCGACCACCGGCAGCGCGGGCCTCGACCTGCGCGCGTGCCTCGACGCACCGGTCACGCTGCAGCCGGGCGAGACCACGCTCGTGCCGACGGGCCTCGCGATCCACCTTGCGGACCCCGGCTATGCGGCGCTGATCCTGCCGCGCTCGGGCCTCGGCCACAAGCACGGGATCGTGCTCGGCAACCTCGTCGGCCTGATCGACTCCGACTACCAGGGCCAGTTGATGGTCTCGACATGGAACCGCGGTCAGACCGAGTTCGTGCTGAACCCGTTCGAACGCCTCGCGCAGCTCGTGATCGTGCCGGTCGTGCAGGCGCAGTTCAATATCGTCGACGAATTCACCGAGAGCGATCGCGGCGAAGGCGGCTTCGGCAGCACCGGCCGCCACTGAACCTGAGCCACGCAGCACGAAAAAGGGGCCTCGCGGCCCCTTTTCTTTGGCGCGCACCCGTCACTTGCCGGCTGGTTGCGCGATCCGCGCGGGCACCGGTTCGCGACGCCGCGCCTGCGTGATGCTCGCATAGGCGACCATCGCGACCAGCACGCCCGACAGCACCACCGACGAGCCGACCGTGCCGAGCGCGAGGCCGCCCTTCGCGACCGGCTTCGTCAGCAGGTCGCCGACCGTCGCGCCGAACGGCCGCGTGAGCACGAACGCGGCCCAGAACAGCAGCACGCCGGAGAGGCGCGTGAAGTAGTGCGCGAGCACGATCGCCGCGAGCAGGCCGCCGATCAGCAATGCGCCGCCGCCGAAGCCGAGCCCCGAGCTGTCCGCGAGGAAGTCGCCGAGCGCGGTACCGAGCGTGTTCGAGAACAGGATCGCGATCCAGTAGAGCAGCTCGACCTTGCGTGTACGGATCAGGTCGACCGACAGCGATTCGCCGCTGACGCGCCAGACCGCGAAGATCGCCAGCAGGATCGCGACGAGGATCGACGAGCCGGCCGCATAGCCGAGGCCGAGCGTGCGATCCATGAAGTCGGACATCGTCGTGCCGGCCGTGCTCGTCGCGACGATCACGGCCCAGTAGATCGCCGGGCGATAGCGCGTCGTCCTGAGCTGGGCGCCCAGCGTCACGAGAAAGAAACCGAACAGCAGGATCGAGCTGACCGCGTAGCCGACGTTCAGCGTCATCGACAGCAGATCGCCGCCGGTCTCGCCGAGCGTCGTCGCACAGATCTTCATGATCCAGAACGCGAGCGTGATTTCGGGAAGTTTGTTCATTCGAACCCCTTTTTGCAGGAAGCGGCGTGCCGGTGCGGACCGGCACGCATTGCAGACAGGATCGAATGTAGTCGCCGCTCGCTTAACGGAACCTTAGCGACTGGAGAACCGCGTGGGCGGCCGCACCGGCGCGGTCAGCGCGCGTGCTGGTGCCGGTAATGCAGTGCGTAGGCGAGCGTCAGTAGCACGACGAACACGACGCCGACCACCATCGTCATCCGGAATTCGCGCGTGAAGGCGGTCGTCAGCAGGATCGCCGCGACGAGCCCCGCGCCGAGCAGGCTGCCGAACGGGTGCCCCCACATCCGGAATGCGAGTGCGGGGCCGCGATACTGCGAGCGGAACCGCAAGTGCGTGACGAAGATCATCAGCCACGTGAACAGCGCGCCGAACATCGCGATCGCCATCATCACGGTGAACGCGGTGTCGGGCGCCACCGCGACCAGCACGGCCGCCACCGCGACGCCGCTCGTCGAGATCCACAGCGCCGCGCGCGGCACGCCGTTCGCGCCGAGCCGGCCGAACACCGCGGGCGCGAGGCGCGCGCGCGACAGGCTGAACATCATCCGCGTCGTCACGTAGAGCTGGCTGTTCATCGCCGACAGCGCCGCGATCAGCAGCACGAAATTGATCACGCCGGCCGCATACGGCACGTGCGTCGCGGCCATCACCTTCACGAACGGGCTTTCGTCGGTACCGGCCTGCGTCCACGGGACGATCGCGAGCATCAGCGACAGCGTCAGCAGGTAGAACAGCACGAGCCGGAACACGGTCGAGCGGAATGCGCGCGTGACCGCGTGCTGCGGATCGCGCGCCTCGCCGGCCGCGATCGCGACGGCTTCGATGCTCATGTAGCTGAAGATCGCGACGATCACCGCGACCCAGGTGCCCCACGGTCCCTTCGGCATGAAGCCGCCGTGCGCGGTGTAGTTCGCGAAACCGATGCCCGACGCGGCCGGCGCCGCCCACACGAGATAGGCGCCGAGCACGATGAACACGACGATCGCCGCGATCTTCAGCAGCGAGAACGCGTATTCGACCGTGCCGTACAGCGTGACGCTCGCGAGGTTCACCGCGATCAGCAGCGCGGAGAAGCCGATCACCCAGTACCAGCCGGGCACCGCCGGGAACCAGTACTTCATGAACACGGCGATCGCGCTGATCTCGGTGCCGATCGCGAACACGACCGCGAACCAGTACGCATAGCGCACCAGGAAGCCCGCGAGCGGGCCGACGTAATGCTCGGCATACGCGCCGAACGAGCCGGCCGTCGGATGCGCGACGGTCATTTCCGCGAGCGCGCCCATCAGCAGCAGCGCGATCAGCGCGCCGATCGCATAGGAAACCAGCACGCTCGGGCCGGCGAGCCCGATCGCGAACCCGCTGCCGAGGAACAGCCCCGTGCCGATCGCGCCGCCGATCGCGATCATCGCCATCTGCCCCGACGTCAGCGCGTGGCGCAACCCTTGTTCGCGCGCGACGATAGCGTCGAACGACCGTTGTTGTTGTGTCACTGCGTTACCACTCCCCTGCACCACCATCGCGCCGCCGGCGCCGGATAAAACGAAACGGCGCGGAGACCTTCCCGCGCCGTTCGCATGAACAACGAATTATCGCTTACTCGACTTCGACCGTCTCTTCGTTCGGCTTGTGCGGCGGATTCGCCAGCTTGTCGAACGACAACTGCACCTTGTCGCTTTCGTCGACGTCGACCGTCACGTGGCCGCCGTTGAGGAGCTTGCCGAACAGCAGTTCGTCGGCCAGCGCACGTCGGATCGTGTCCTGGATCAGCCGCTGCATCGGCCGCGCGCCCATCAGCGGGTCGAAGCCGTGCTTCGCGAGATGCTTGCGCAACGCGTCGGTGAAGAGCGCGTCGACCTTCTTCTCGTGCAGCTGTTCCTCGAGCTGGATCAGGAACTTGTCGACCACGCGCATGATGATCTCCTCATCGAGCGAGCGGAAGCTGATGATCGCATCCAGGCGGTTGCGGAACTCCGGCGTGAACAGGCGCTTGATGTCGGTCATCTCGTCGCCCGTTTCGCGGCGCGTCGTGAAACCGATCGTCGCCTTCTGCATCGACTCGGCGCCCGCGTTCGTCGTCATGATGATGATGACGTTGCGGAAATCCGCCTTGCGGCCGTTGTTGTCCGTCAGCGTGCCGTGGTCCATCACCTGCAGCAGCACGTTGAAGATGTCCGGATGCGCCTTCTCGATTTCGTCGAGCAGCAGCACGCAATGCGGCTTCTTCGTGACGGCTTCGGTCAGCAGGCCGCCCTGGTCGAACCCGACGTAGCCCGGCGGCGCGCCGATCAACCGGCTCACCGCGTGACGCTCCATGTATTCCGACATGTCGAAGCGGATCAGCTCGATGCCGAGCGTGAACGCGAGCTGGCGCGCCACTTCGGTCTTGCCGACGCCCGTCGGGCCGGAGAACAGGAACGCGCCGATCGGCTTGTCCATCTTGCCGAGGCCCGCACGCGCCATCTTGATCGAGGCCGCGAGCGCGTCGATCGCCGGATCCTGGCCGAACACGACGCTCTTCAGGTCGCGGTCGAGCGTCTGCAGCTTGCTGCGATCGTCCTGCGACACGCTTTGCGCCGGCACGCGCGCGATCTTCGAGATGATTTCCTCGATCTCGCTCTTGCCGATCGTCTTCTTCTGCTTCGACTTCGGCAGGATGCGCTGCGCGGCGCCCGCCTCGTCGATCACGTCGATCGCCTTGTCCGGCAGGTGACGGTCGGTGATGAAGCGTGCCGACAGCTCGGCCGCGGCCGACAGGGCGCCCGACGAATACTTGACGCCGTGATGCTCCTCGAAGCGCGACTTCAGCCCGCGCAGGATCGCGACCGTCTGCTCGACGCTCGGCTCCGTCACGTCGACCTTCTGGAAGCGCCGCGACAGCGCCGCATCCTTTTCGAAGATGCCGCGATATTCGGTGAACGTCGTCGCGCCGATGCACTTGAGCGTGCCCGACGACAACGCCGGCTTCAGCAGGTTCGACGCATCGAGCGTGCCGCCCGACGCGGCGCCCGCGCCGATCAGCGTATGGATTTCGTCGATGAACAGGATCGCGTGCGGGCGCTCCTTCAGCTCTTTGAGCACCGTCTTCAGGCGCTGCTCGAAATCGCCGCGATACTTGGTGCCCGCGAGCAGCGCGCCCATGTCGAGCGAGTACACCTGCGCGTTCGCGAGGATGTCCGGCACTTCGCCGCGCGTGATCCGATACGCGAGCCCTTCGGCGATCGCGGTCTTGCCGACGCCGGCTTCGCCGACGAGCAGCGGGTTGTTCTTGCGGCGACGGCACAGCACCTGCACGACGCGCTCGACCTCGGGCTCGCGACCGATCAGCGGATCGATGCGGCCGTCCTTCGCCATCTGGTTCAGGTTCTGCGTGAACTGCGCGAGCGGCGTTTCCTTCTGCGCATTCGCGTCTTCGCTTTCCGCGTTCGCGTCGGTCGACTTCGCGGCTTCGCCGTTGTTCGTCTTCGCGATGCCGTGCGAAATGAAGTTCACCACGTCGAGGCGCGTGACGCCCTGCTGCTGCAGGTAGTACACGGCGTGCGAATCCTTCTCGCCGAAGATCGCGACCAGCACGTTCGCGCCGGTGACTTCCTTCTTGCCGTTCGACGTCGACTGGACGTGCATGATCGCGCGCTGGATCACACGCTGGAAACCGAGCGTCGGCTGGGTATCGACATCGTCGGTGCCCGGAACGGTAGGTGTGTTGTCGTGGATGAAATTGCGCAGGTTCTGACGCAGGTCCTCGATGTTGGCCGCGCACGCGCGCAACACCTCGGCTGCCGTCGGATTATCCAGCAGGGCCAGCAGCAGATGCTCGACCGTAATGAACTCATGGCGCGCCTGGCGTGCTTCCATGAACGCCATGTGCAGGCTGACTTCCAATTCCTGGGCAATCATGCTTCCTCCATCACGCACTGCAGCGGATGCCCTGCCTGCCGCGCATGGGTAACGACTTGCTCAACCTTGGTCGACGCGATGTCCCGCGTATAGACCCCACAAACCCCTCGCCCTTCGCGATGGACCTTCAGCATGATCTGCGTGGCCGTCTCGCGATCCTTCTTGAAATACTCCTGGACCACCATCACGACGAACTCCATCGGCGTGAAGTCGTCGTTGAGCAGCACCACCTTGTACATCGAAGGCGGCTTGAGCTTCTGCTGCTTGCGTTCCAGGACGGTACTGTCCTGCTTGTCCGGGATAATCGCCATACACCCATTCTAAACAACTCGGACAGGCCCGCAATCCTGCCATTACCCGACCGACCGGCCGGCGCCCTCCCCGGTATCCCGGAACACGCGCTCGTCTTCGCGCCATACGAAAGCCGGCTGCGGTGCCGGCTTTCACGCATGGCGCGGAACACGAACCGTCAGGGGGAATCGCACCGGAACGTCGTGTCCGCATCCAGTATCCCACAAGCCGGGACGACTCGAACGCGTGTCACTCGAGCCTGGTATATGAGCCGATTATGCGGCTTTTCAAGCCCCCGCGCTTGGCCGCATGCTGCAAAGCAAAGCCGGAAAAACCCTGAAAATGGGTTCTTTACAACGACCCTCTAAACGTCTAAAAATTCCACTTGACACTCCAATAAAGAGCGCCAACAATCAAGCTGGCACTTTTTTCAATTTGCCGGTTGGCGAAACGAAAGAGGCCGAGGTGAGCTTGTGAGGGGGGAACGGCTGCATTTTCCGGTCGTTTAGCTTTTCGAGCGTGCTCGTGGTAAGTAGCAGCGACTGTGTGACAGGGGAAGTAGGAAATGGCAACTGGTATCGTTAAGTGGTTCAACGACGCGAAGGGCTTCGGTTTCATCACTCCCGATGAGGGCGGTGAGGATCTGTTTGCGCACTTCTCGGCTATCACCATGAATGGCTTCAAGACGCTGAAGGAAGGCCAGAAGGTGAGCTTTGACGTCGTCCAAGGGCCGAAGGGCAAGCAAGCGTCGAACATCCAGGCCGTATAAGGCATCGGATATCTGACGAAGAAACCCGGCGCATTTGCGCCGGGTTTCTTTTTTTGTGGCCGGCCAATCGATAATCGATTGGCCGGCCTTTTCGTTCAATCCCGATAATTGAACACACATTGTCTTGTCACGCATGCAGATCGGATATCGAATCCGCACGTGAAACAGTTTCGCGGCTTCGTTACACGACCTTCAGCGTCCCCATCATCCCGAGATCCTCGTGTTCGAGAATGTGGCAGTGAAACATGCGCTCGCCGGGCATGTCTTGGGTGACCAGAATCGACACGGTTTCACCGCTGCGCACGTTCACGGTATCGCGCCACGCGCGGAACGGTTCGCTCGTGCGCGAACCGGCCGACGCCCGCTCGATCACCTGGAACTGCGTGCCGTGCAGATGGAACGGATGGTCCATGTCCGTCGTATTGCGGATCTCCCAGCGCTCGACGTCGCCGCGCCGGCTCGTCAGCGTCGCACGGTGCGGCGCGTAGGTGTCGCCGTTGATCGTGAAGCGCATGCCCGCCGGCCGGCCGTGCGCCGCGCCCTTCATCATCGCGTCCATGTCCATTTCCTCGCCGAACGCGACCGTCTTGTGCGCCACCGGTTCGCCCAGCGGCGCCACCGCGCGCAACGTGGCAGGCAGCGCGCGGGCCTCGGCGGGCGCGAACGCGACATCGGCCAGCGCCAGCGCCGGATCGGGCGGCAGGCTGCCGTGGCCGGCGTCGTGCGACATCGCCATCTTGCGGCGGTCGTACTCGGCCGCCTGCAGCACCGCGCGCGACGCGCGGTCGCCGGCACGCACCAGCAGTTCCGCGCGCTCGCCCGGCGCGATCAGCAGCGACGTCACGCGCCGCGGCGCGTCGAACAACCCGCCGTCGGTGCCCACGTGCTCGAACGCGCGGCCGTCGTCGAACGCGATGCGCAGGTAGCGCGCGCTGCACGCGTTCCAGACCCGCCAGCGTTCGTCACCCGCGACGTCGATGCGCGGCCGGCGCGCGCCGTTGACCAGCACGAACTGGCCTTCACGGCCGTTCATCCAGTCCATCATGTCGTTCGGCGCAATCGTGCCGTCGCGTGCAAGCTTCAGGTCCGACACGAACAAGTGGCGCTCGGGCCAGCCGGCAAGCGGATCGTCCGCGGCGCGCACGACGAACGGGCCCGCCAGCCCGCGGAACACCTGCTCGGCGGTCATCATGTGCGGATGCGGGTGGTACCAATAGGTACCGGCGCTGCCCTTCGGCAGCGTGAAGCGATACACGCGCGACCCGCCGGGCGCGACGGGATCGGACGGATTGCCGTCCTGGTCGGGCGGCACAGGCAAGCCGTGCCAGTGAATCGTCGACGGCTGCGGCAGCTTGTTGACGAACCTGATCTCGACCGTATCGCCCTCGCGCACGTCGATCAGCGGGCCGACGACGGGGCCTTGCGTGCCCGCGCCGAACTGCCAGAACAAGGTCGGCCGCGCGCCGTGCAGCAGCGGTCGCGCCACCGGTTGAGCAACCAGCGTGGCCCGGAACGTGCCGGGCTCGCGGCTTTCGTTGGCCAGCGTGCGCAACGTCGCGAGCGGCGCGCCGGCCGGCAGCGCGTCGGCGGCCGCCAGCGCGGCCGGCGCGGGCTGGCCGTGCTGCGCGTGCGCCGACATCCCCGACATGCCCGGCATGTCGTCCATCGCATCCATGCCGGCCATGCCCGCGTGACCGGCATGCTGCGCCCACGCGGTGCGCGCGAACAGCGATGCGGCCGCGACACCGACGGCACGCGACAGGAAAGTTCTCCGTCTCATCAATCGATCCTCGTTGTTCATGCAGCGCCGCGCGACAGCCGCGGCGGTCGCGTCATCATAACCGCAGGGCCGAATCGGAAAACGCCGTCGCCGGGCGGGCGGCGATACGCCGCAGCGAGCATCGCCACCGTGCCGGATGCGGCGCCACGCTTGGCATCGCCGAGCGGCGCCTCGCCAGCGGTCGCTCCTCGTCCGCCGTCCCATGCGCGTTGCGCCCGCCCCCACGTTTCCACCCGCTGCATCGACGATCCGCAAACCCGTTAATTTTTCACGATGCGGAACAAGTCACTGCGTTATAAAAATTCGTGGTGCAGGGCACAAATTTCCCGTTTCGCGATGCCGAAAAACGTTCCGCAATACAAAACGATCGAAATAATTATTTGTTTTTAAAAGAGAATTTTTGTTTCGAGAAGCCGTTCTACATGCACCATCCGGGCGGGTCGCGGACGTAGACTTTGTTCCATGCACTGACGCTTCGCCACGACGGTCCGACACGGAACGCGGCGCAGGCAGCCAGTCGGGCCACCGCCGGCCGAGCCGGCAGGCGGCACAACAGAATCGCTCGTCATCAGAAAGGGAGAACGGAAATGAAGGGATTTCGCTTTGGTTCAGCGCTCGGGTCGTTCTACATCCTGCCGGGTAACGGCGGCTGGGAAGCGACGTTCGGCAACGCCCTGCTCGGCGCATTCTCGTGCCCCGAAGTGGCGGCCGACCACATCTCCCGCGGCGACTGCGAGCAACTGTCCGAACTCGACACCGCGACGCTCGAAGTGCCGCACGAAATCGCCGAATGGGAAATCGTCCACGTCTGAATGGCACGCCTGCAACGAAAAACGCCCCGGGCGACCGGGGCGTTTTCATTGGATGTCGGGCGGCGAACGGCTGACCGCACCGCGTCGACACGCGCATCGGCTCGCGCGAGTGCGCGCCCGGCGTCAGGCGACCGCGTCGACGATGCCGTTCAGCGTCGCGCTCGGGCGCATGGCCTGGCTCGTCAGGTCGACGTTCGGACGGTAGTAGCCGCCGATCGCCTGCGGCTTGCCCTGCGCGGCCGCCAGTTCCTCCAGGATGCGCGCTTCGTTGTCGGACAGCGCCTTCGCCACGCCCTCGAACTGCGCCTTCAGCGCGGCGTCCTCGGTCTGCTCGGCCAATGCCTGCGCCCAGTACAGGCACAGGTAGAAGTGGCTGCCGCGGTTGTCGAGGCCGCCGACCTTGCGCGCCGGCGACTTGTTCTCGTCCAGGAACTTGCCGGTTGCCTGGTCGAGCGTCTTCGCGAGCACGAGCGCCTTCGGGTTCTGGTACGCGTTGCCGAGGTGCTCGAGCGACGCGGCCAGCGCGAGGAATTCGCCGAGCGAATCCCAGCGCAGGAAGCCTTCCTCGACGAACTGCTGCACGTGCTTCGGCGCGGAGCCGCCCGCCCCCGTTTCGAACATCCCGCCGCCGGCCATCAGCGGCACGATCGACAGCATCTTCGCGCTGGTGCCGAGTTCCATGATCGGGAACAGGTCGGTCAGGTAATCGCGCAGCACGTTGCCGGTGACCGAGATCGTGTCCTTGCCCGCGCGGATGCGCTCGAGCGAGAAACGCGTGGCGTCGACCGGCGTCATGATCCGGATGTCGAGGCCGTTCGTGTCGTGATCCTTCAGGTAGCGTTCGACCTTCGCGATGATCTGCGCATCGTGCGCGCGCGCCGGATCGAGCCAGAACACGGCCGGGGCGCCGGTCGCGCGGGCGCGGTTGACCGCGAGCTTGACCCAGTCCTGCACCGGTGCGTCCTTCGTCTGGCACATGCGCCAGATGTCGCCCGCCTCGACCGCGTGCTCGAGCAGCACGTTGCCGGCTTCGTCGGTGACGCGCACGACGCCGTCCGCCGGGATCTGGAACGTCTTGTCGTGCGAACCGTATTCTTCGGCCGCCTGCGCCATCAGGCCGACGTTCGGCACGCTGCCCATCGTGACCGGATCGAACGCGCCGTGCTGCTTGCAGTCCTCGATCACGGCCTGGTACACGCCCGCGTAGCAGCGGTCCGGAATCACGGCCTTCGCGTCGTACAGTTGACCGTCCGGGCCCCACATGCCGCCCGAATCGCGGATCATCGCCGGCATCGATGCATCGACGATCACGTCGCTCGGCACGTGCAGGTTCGTGATGCCCTTGTCCGAGTTGACCATCGCGAGGCGCGGGCGCACCGCGTACTCGGCCTTGACGTCGGCCTCGATCGCTTCGCGCGTGTCGGCCGGCAGGTCCTTCAGGCGCGCGTACAGGTCGCCGATCCCGTTGTTCGGATTGAAGCCGGCCTTCGCCAGCACGTCCGCGTGCTTCGTGAGCGCGTCGCGGTAGAACACCGACACGAAGTGACCGAACAGGATCGGGTCCGAGACCTTCATCATGGTCGCCTTCAGGTGCACCGAGAACAGCACGTCCTGCGCCTTCGCATCGGCGATCTGCGCTTCGATGAAGCTGCGCAGCGCGTTGCGGCTCATCACCGATGCGTCGATCACTTCACCGGCCTTCACGGCCGTCTTTTCCTTCAGCACCTTCTTCGCGCCGTCGGTCGTCGTGAGTTCGATCTTCACGCTGCCGGCCTCGGCGATCAGCGCCGACTTCTCGCTGCCGTAGAAGTCGCCTTCGCTCATGTGCGCGACGTGGGCCTTCGACGTGGACTTCCACGCGCCCATCTTGTGCGGATGCTTGCGTGCGTAGTTCTTGACCGACAGCGGCGCGCGGCGGTCGGAGTTGCCTTCGCGCAGCACCGGGTTCACCGCGCTGCCCTTGATCTTGTCGTAGCGCGCCTTGACGGCCTTCTCTTCGTCCGTCGACGGATCTTCCGGATAGGCCGGCAGCGCGTAGCCCTGCGCCTGCAGTTCGGCGATCGCGGCCTTCAGCTGCGGCACCGATGCGCTGATGTTCGGCAGCTTGATGATGTTCGCTTCCGGCTTCAGCGTGAGCTGGCCCAGCTCGGCCAGATCGTCGGAACCCTTCTGCTCCGACGGCAGGACGTCTGCGAATGCCGCGATGATGCGGCCGGCGAGCGAGATGTCGCGCGTTTCGACGGCGACGCCGGACGAACGCGTGAAGGCCTTGACGATCGGCAGCAGCGAATAGGTCGCGAGCGCCGGCGCTTCGTCGGTGAGGGTGTAGATGATCTTGGGCGAAGTGGACATGGTGGTCAAAGCATTGCTACGTAATGGTGGGACTGAAGAGCGCCGGCGGTAACCGGCGGGGAGCGACCGGGTCGATCGCGAAAGGGGTGCGCCGGCTCAGCCCGGCGGAGGTGTTGCGAGGGCCGTCATGTTCTACCTTGCAGGGCTTGCGGGCCGCACCGCGGCGCCGCGGCCCGCATGCCGGACCGCCCTGCCAACAAACCTGCCATCCACGAAACGCTCCGGCGCCGGCAGTCAGCGCCGAGGCGGCCGGCAACGTGCCGGCCCACCCCGGAAGGGGTCTTACATGTTCTCGATCAGCACTTCGCCGAAGCCGGAGCACGACACCTGCGTCGCGCCTTCCATCAGGCGCGCGAAGTCGTACGTGACGCGCTTCTGCAGGATCGACTTCTCCATCGCGGCGATGATCGTGTCGGCTGCTTCCGTCCAGCCGAGGTGGCGCAGCATCATTTCCGCCGACAGGATCTCGGAACCCGGGTTCACGTAATCCTTGCCCGCGTACTTCGGCGCCGTGCCGTGCGTCGCCTCGAACATCGCGACCGAATCCGACAGGTTCGCGCCCGGCGCGATCCCGATGCCGCCGACCTGCGCGGCCAGCGCGTCGGAGATGTAGTCACCGTTCAGGTTCAGCGTCGCGATCACGTCGTATTCGGCCGGGCGCAGCAGGATCTGCTGCAGGAACGCGTCGGCGATCGAATCCTTGATCACGATCTCGTTACCCGTCTTCGGGTTCTTCACGCGCATCCACGGGCCGCCATCGATCAGCTCGCCGCCGAATTCCTTCTGCGCGAGCGCGTAGCCGGCGTCACGGAACAGGCCTTCCGTGAACTTCATGATGTTGCCCTTGTGCACCAGCGTGACCGACTTGCGATCGTTGTCGATCGCGTACTGGATCGCCTTGCGCACGAGCCGCTCGGTGCCTTCCGTCGACACGGGCTTCACGCCGATCCCGGAGGTTTCCGGGAAACGGATCTTCTTCACGCCCATCTCGTCCTGCAGGAACTTGATCACCTTCTTCGCCTGCTCGGAGCCCGCGGCCCATTCGATGCCCGCGTAGATGTCTTCCGAGTTCTCGCGGAAGATCACCATGTCGATCTTCTGCGGCTCGCGCACCGGCGACGGCACGCCCTTGAAGTACTGGACGGGCCGCAGGCACACGTAGAGATCGAGCTCCTGGCGCAGCGCGACGTTCAGCGAACGGATGCCACCGCCGACCGGGGTCGTGAGCGGCCCCTTGATCGACACCACGTATTCCTTCAGGACCTGCAGCGTTTCGTCCGGCAGCCACACGTCCGGACCGTACACCTTGGTCGCCTTCTCGCCCGCGAAGATCTCCATCCAGTGGATCTTGCGCTTGCCCTTGTACGCGTGCGCGACCGCCGCGTCGACGACCTTGATCATGACCGGCGTGATATCGAAGCCCGTACCGTCGCCTTCGATATAGGGAATGATCGGCTGATCGGAAACGTTGAGCGAGAAGTCCTTGTTGACGGTGATCTTGTCACCGCCCTCCGGAACCTTGATGTGCTGATACGGCATGATCGACTCCAGTGACGTGGCTGAGCAGGTGATGCTGGTCGAAGCTGCGCGCGCGGCGGGGGCGCGGCATGGCCACCCCGTGACGGCAACAGCGAGCCGCTATTCTAGCGCCCCAACCGGGCACTTCGGCGTGAACCGCGGCACTGCGTATCAAGACCTCACTTATGTCTTATATAAGACAGAGGACTTGCCGTTCCGTATTATGCATTAAGATTCCGCCATTTGCCATAGACCGCCCGCTCCCGCCTCCCGCGGTGCGCCGGGCGGGCGCCCTGCCATGAACCTCATCGCCCTCAACAAGCCGTTCGGCACGATTTGCCAGTTTTCCGCGCACGAGACGCGGCCCTCGCTCGGCGACTGGGTCAAAACGCCCGGCGTGTACGCAGCCGGCCGGCTCGACGCGGACAGCGAGGGGCTGCTGCTGCTCACCGACGACGGCGCGCTGCAGGCGCGCATCGCGGAGCCGCGCCACAAACTGGTGAAGCGCTACTGGGCGCAGGTCGACGGCGCACCGGGGCCGGCCGACCTGAAGGCGCTCGCCCGCGGCGTCGACCTCGGCGACTACGTGACGCGCCCGTGCCGCGCCGAATTCATCGAGCCGCCCGACACGCTGTGGCCGCGCAACCCGCCGATCCGCTACCGCGCCGCGATTCCGACCACGTGGATCGAGCTGGCGATCACCGAGGGCAAGAACCGGCAGGTGCGCCGGATGACGGCAGCCGTCGGGTTTCCGACGTTGCGCCTCGTGCGCGTCGGCATCGGCGCACTCGATATATTCGCGCTCGGCATTGCGCCAGGCGAAACAATTGCCCTGCCGCCGCGCGCGCCATGGGACGGTTTCGCGCCCGCCGGATGACGCATCCGGGACGCGCGAATTTTTCGTCATCTTTTTCGTCAACCGCCTGCGGAGATCGTGCGTTAAACCACGCAGATGCCAACCTTAGCTATCCGGCATTGGCAGCCGAACCCGTGTTTGCGTCACGAAAGCGACGTTTTATTCGAATACGATTCGGCGCCCGCAGCGCAAAGAGAAATTTCTCGAAGCGTCTGTCAACCGAAAGGTGGATGGCACCGTTAGACGACATGACTCCTATTGCCGGGTCATTTGGTTAATTAACTAAAGCTGAGGAACACAACATGAACAAACTGATCGCCGCTCTGGTCGCTGGCCTCTTCGCAACGGCTGCTTTCGCACAAGCTTCGGCTCCGGAAGCTGCTCCGGCAGCAGCAGAAGCTGCTTCGGCACCGGCCAAGCACGCTGCCAAGAAGCACCACGCTGCCAAGAAGCACCACAAGGCATCGAAGAAGGCTGCAGCAAGCGACGCAGCAGCACCGGCAGCTGCTTCGAACTAAGTAAGCAAGCTGTAATAACGCAGTCAAGAACACGCAGTCTTGCCGTTCTTACGGCGTTGAAAGGCAGATCACCGCAAGGCGATCTGCCTTTTTCTTTTTTGTGCCCGCCGGCGCGCATCGCGTACCATGCGGGTCTTGTTTTCCAGACAGGAGCCATGCTGTGCACTTCTCCCTGCGCCCGTCGCTCGGCCGCCTTGCGCGTGCCGCCGTGTTTCCCGCCGCGCTCGCCGTCCTCGCGCTCGGCATGCAGGCCGCCGGCGCGCAAGTGCCGCCCGGCGCCAAGCAGCCGAGCGAGTTCCCGCGCGTGAAGCTGCGCGCCGGCATGTACGTGATCGACGCGGCCGTCGCCGCGAACGACGCCGACCGCGAACAGGGGCTGATGTACCGTTCGCAGCTCGCGCCGAACGAAGGCATGCTGTTCGTCTTCAACGAGAACGCCGTGCACTGCTTCTGGATGAAGAACACGCTGATTCCGCTGTCGATCGCGTTCATCCGCGCCGACGGCACGATCACCGACATCGACGAGATGCGCGCGGAAACCACCGACAACCACTGCCCGCGCAACAACGGCGTCTATGCGCTCGAAATGAGCAAGGGCTGGTTCGCCGCGAAGGGCATCAAGCCCGGCATGAAGCTCGACGGCCTGCCGCGGGCCCAGTAACCGCCCCGGCGCGCGCGGCGGCACCGCGCCGCGCACCGACCGAAAGCCGGCCGCCCGTCATTTGTCGTCGGGCGCCGGTTTTTTTTCGCCCGCCGGCGGCGCCCGCCTTGATTCGGCACCCGCTGCCCGCATCTGCAAAAGCCACGGACAAGCGCTATCCTTTAAATCTCGCTAGTTCCAGCCCGGGCCGGCACCCAATCAGACGGCCCGCTTACGATCCGAACCACCAGGAGGTTCACGTGCCCCGCAAAACCCCCATCGAGCGCTATCGAAATATCGGGATCAGCGCTCACATCGATGCCGGCAAGACCACGACGACCGAGCGCATCCTGTTTTACACCGGCGTGAGCCACAAGATCGGTGAAGTGCACGACGGCGCGGCCACGATGGACTGGATGGAGCAGGAGCAGGAACGCGGCATCACGATCACGTCGGCCGCGACCACGGCCTTCTGGAAGGGCATGGCCGGCAACTATCCGGAACACCGGATCAACATCATCGATACGCCCGGGCACGTCGACTTCACGATCGAGGTCGAGCGCTCGATGCGCGTGCTCGACGGCGCGTGCATGGTCTACGACTCGGTCGGCGGCGTGCAGCCGCAATCGGAAACCGTGTGGCGCCAGGCGAACAAGTACAAGGTGCCGCGCATCGCGTTCGTCAACAAGATGGACCGGATCGGCGCCGACTTCTTCCGCGTGCAGAAGCAGATCGGCGAGCGGCTGAAAGGCGTCGCCGTGCCGATCCAGATTCCGATCGGCGCGGAAGATCATTTCCAGGGCGTCGTCGATCTCGTGAAGATGAAGGCGATCGTGTGGGACGACGAAAGCCAGGGCGTGAAGTTCACCTACGAGGACATCCCCGCGAACCTCGTCGAGCTCGCGCACGAATGGCGCGAGAAGATGGTCGAGGCCGCGGCCGAAGCGAGCGAGGAACTGCTCGAGAAGTATCTGCACGACCATGAATCGCTGACCGAGGACGAGATCAAGGCCGCGCTGCGCAAGCGCACGATCGCGAACGAGATCGTGCCGATGCTGTGCGGCAGCGCGTTCAAGAACAAGGGCGTGCAGGCGATGCTCGACGCGGTGATCGACTACCTGCCGTCGCCGGTCGACGTGCCCGCGATCCTCGGCCACGACTTCGCCGATCCGGAAAAGCCGGCGGAACGTCATCCGAGCGATGACGAGCCGTTCTCGTCGCTCGCATTCAAGATCATGACCGACCCGTTCGTCGGCCAGCTGATCTTCTTCCGCGTGTATTCGGGCGTCGTCGAGTCGGGCGACACGGTGCTCAACGCGACGAAGGACAAGAAGGAGCGGCTCGGCCGGATCCTGCAGATGCACGCGAACGAGCGCAAGGAAATCAAGGAAGTGCGCGCGGGCGACATCGCGGCGGCCGTCGGTCTGAAGGAAGCGACCACCGGCGACACGCTGTGCGATCCGGCCAAGCCGATCATCCTGGAAAAGATGGAATTCCCGGAACCGGTGATCTCGCAGGCCGTCGAGCCGAAGACGAAGGCCGACCAGGAAAAGATGGGCCTCGCGCTGAACCGTCTCGCGCAGGAAGATCCGTCGTTCCGCGTGCAGACCGACGAAGAGTCCGGCCAGACGATCATTTCGGGGATGGGCGAGCTCCACCTCGAAATCCTGGTCGACCGGATGAAGCGCGAGTTCGGCGTCGAGGCGACGGTCGGCAAGCCGCAGGTCGCGTATCGCGAAACGGTGCGCACGACGGCGGCCGACGTCGAAGGCAAGTTCGTCAAGCAGTCGGGCGGGCGCGGCCAGTACGGTCATGCGGTGATCACGCTCGAGCCGAACCCGGGCAAGGGCTACGAGTTCCTCGACGAGATCAAGGGCGGCGTGATTCCGCGCGAGTTCATCCCGGCCGTCGACAAGGGCATCACCGAGACGCTGAAGAGCGGCGTGCTCGCGGGCTACCCGGTCGTCGACGTGAAGGTGCACCTGACGTTCGGTTCGTACCACGACGTCGACTCGAACGAAAATGCGTTCCGGATGGCCGGCTCGATGGCGTTCAAGGAAGCGATGCGCAAGGCGAAGCCGGTGCTGCTCGAGCCGATGATGGCCGTCGAGGTCGAGACGCCCGAGGAGTTCATGGGCAACGTGATGGGCGACCTGTCCAGCCGGCGCGGCATCGTGCAGGGGATGGAGGACATCGCGGGCGGCGGCGGCAAGCTCGTGCGCGCCGAAGTGCCGCTCGCGGAGATGTTCGGCTATTCGACGTCGCTGCGCTCGGCCACGCAGGGCCGCGCGACGTACACGATGGAGTTCAAGCAGTACGCGGAAACGCCGGCCAACGTATCGGAAGGCGTGATCAGCGCGAAGACGAAGTAAGCGCCGTTCGCCCGCGCGCTGTCGCAGGCACGCAAGGCCCGTCCGGTTCCGGACGGGCCTTTTTTTCATCCGGCGCACCACGGCGTGCGCGGCTTTTTGATCGGCACGCCGGACATTTTTTTCGCGTGCCACAATGGATCGCGATTCGTCCGATGGAACCCGCCCGATGCCGCCCACCCCTGCCCTGCGCCGCCTGCTGACTCTCTATGCCGGCCTGATCGCCGCGAACGTCGCCGTCTGGCTGTGGGCGCTCGCGGTGCTGCGCGATCATCCGCTGCTGCTCGGCACCGCGGCGATCGCGTACGGGCTCGGGCTACGTCACGCGGTCGACGCGGATCACATCGCCGCGATCGACGTCGCGACGCGCAAGCTGATGCAGGACGGCCAGCGTCCGGTGAGCGTCGGCCTGTTCTTCTCGCTCGGCCATTCGACGATCGTGATCGCCGCGACGCTCGGCATCGCGCTGACCGCGTTCGCGCTGCGCGACCGGTTCGATGCGTTCCGCGACATCGGCGGCACGATCGGCACGGCGGTATCGGCCACGTTCCTGCTGGTGCTCGCGTGCGTGAACCTGATGATCCTGCGCGACGTGTGGCGACGCTATCGCGGCGTATCCGCGCCCGCGCACGACGGCGCGCATGATCATCGCCCCGCCGGCCTCGTATCGCGGCTGCTGCGCCCGCTGTTCCGGTTCGTGTCGAAGAGCTGGCACATGTACCCGGTCGGCGTGCTGTTCGGGCTCGGTTTCGATACTGCAACCGAAATCGGCCTGCTCGCGATTGCCGCCGCGCAGGCGAGCCAGGGGCTGCCGATCTATACGGTCATGCTGTTTCCCGCGCTGTTCACGGCCGGCATGACGCTGATCGACTCGACCGACAACGTGCTGATGATTCACGCATACGGCTGGGCGATGGACGATCCGCAGCGCAAGCTGCTCTACAACGCGAGCATCACGTTCGTGTCGGCGGCCGTCGCGCTGGCGATCGGCGGGATCGAGGCAGCCGGACTGCTGGCCGACAAGCTGTCGCTGACGGGCCCCGTGCGCGACACGCTCGATGCGCTCGGCGAACGCTTCGGCTCGATCGGCTACGGCATCGTCGCGCTGTTCCTCGTCTGCTGGATCGCGTCGATCCTGTTTCACCGCTGGCAGCGCGCGGCCGACGCGCCGGCGCGCTGAACGACGCCCCGACGTTTCATTCCGGAAACAAAACCCTCCCCAACGACGTTGCATGCGTGGTCACGCGACTGCGCCCGCCTTGCGCCACGGCCCCGCGCGGCCGATGGCACGAATCTCGCAGAGTGGGATGCGCACGGCGGGCCCGCGTGCCGATCCGCGTTCGCGGCTAGCGTCAAGCGCTGGCCAGGAGGTCATCGGCTGACGATAGGACAACGAATCTTTTAAGCCCCCCTGCACCACACGTGAATAGTCGCGCGGCAACGAGGCATCGCGCGCATGGGGAGGCCATGATGCATAAGACGAAACAACCGTTCCGCGCGGCGGGACGGCGCCCTCGTGCAACCTTGCTGGCCGCGGCCGCGTTTGCGTGCTGCTGCTCGTATGCCGTCGCACAAAACACCACGCCCGACACCGCGTCCGCCGCGAACGCCAGCGCGGACACCATCATGACGCTGGTCGAGAATGCCTCGCCGTGCGCCGCCAATCCGGCCGCGTGCGCGGTGCACGTTTATGCCGGCCGGGGCGTCGGCAACAGCGGGGCCGGTGCGAGCGGCAGCGGTAATGGGAATGGAAGCGGCAGCGGCACCGGTAATGGCAGTGGCAACGGGACCGGTAGCGGCGGAAATAACGGGAACGGGGCCGTCGGACCCGCCGGTGTCGGTGGAACGACAGGTGGAACTTCAGGCAGTACGAGCGGCACCGGCCGCGGAGGCAATGCGTCGGGTAACGGTGGTTCGGGTGGCGGCACTTCCGGTGGTGGTACTTCCGGTGGCGGCACCTCAGGTGGCGGCACCTCGGGCGGAGGCACTTCGGGTGGCGGCACCTCAGGTGGCGGCACTTCGGGCGGTGGCACTTCAGGCGGCGGCACCTCAGGTGGCGGCAATTCCGGTGGAGGCACCTCAGGTGGCGGCACTTCGGGCGGTGGCACTTCAGGTGGCGGCACCTCAGGTGGCGGTGGGCACGGTGGTGGCGGCGATGGTGATGGCGGTGGTCACGGCCATGGTGGCGGCCACGGCGATGGCGACGGTGACGGCGGTGGTCATGGCCATGGTGGCGGCCACGGCGATGGCGACGGTGGTCACGGCAACGGTGGCGGCCATGGTGACGGCGGCGGTCACGGCAATGGCGGCGGCCATGGTAACGGCGGTGGCGGTGGCGGTGGCGGTGGCGGTGGCGGTGGCGGCGGCGGCGGCAACGGCGGCGGCGGCGGCGGCGGCGGCAACGGCGGCGGCGGCAACGGCGGCGGCAACGGCGGCGGCAACGGCGGCGGTCACGGCGGCGGTCACGGCGGCGGCGGTCACGGCAATGGTGGCGGCAACGGCAATGGCAACGGCAGCGGCGGTGCCGGCAATGGCGGCGCCAACGGTGTCGGCAACGGCCGTGGCAATGGCGGCAATAGCGGCGGTGCCGGCGGAGGCAACGGCGGAAACGGCGGCGCCAATGGCACCGGTGGCCTCGGCAATGGCGGCGGCAACGGTAACGGCAATGGCAGTGGCGGCGCCGGCAATGGCGGGGCCAACGGCGTCGGCAACGGCCATGGCGCCGGCAACGGCGGCGGTCATGGCAACGGCGGATCGTCCGGCGGCAACCACTGACCCGACACGTTGCGCGACCGACTCCGGTCAGAGCATCTCGAGCGCGCGCTTGCTGCGCGGCGGACGGAAATACGCGTCAAGCTGCGCGCGCTCGTCATCGCTCAACACGAAATCGAGCGCGGCGCGGTTGTCGCGCACGTGTTCGATCCGCGACGCCTTCGGAATCGCGAATACCCCCGGCTGCGCGAGCACCCATGCCAGGGCGACGCGCGTCACCGACACGCCGCGCAGCCGTGCGATCTCGTCGAGCGGCGAGCGTTTCGGCAGCCGTCCGTGATCGACCGGGCTGTACGCCATCGCCGGTATCCGGTGGTCGGCCAGCCACGGCAGCAGGTCGAATTCCGGGCCGCGTCGCGCGATGTTGTAGAGAATCTGGTTGGTGGCGCATGCACCGCCGCCCGCCTCGTCGACGAGTTCGGCCATGTCGGCCGTATCGAAATTGCTGACGCCCCAGTGGCGGATCTTGCCCGCGCGCTGCAACGCGTCGAAACCCGCGACGGTTTCCTCGAGCGGCACCGACCCGCGCCAGTGCAGCAGGTACAGGTCGACGCGATCGGTACGCAGGCGCTTGAGGCTCGCGTCGCACGCGGCGACGACGCCGCGCCGGCTCGCATGATGCGGATAGACCTTGCTGACGAGGAACACGTCGTCGCGCAGGCCCGCAAGCGCGTCGCCGACGAGTTCCTCGGTCGCGCCGTCGCCGTACATCTCGGCGGTATCGACCAGCGTCATCCCGAGTTCGATGCCTTCGCGCAACGCGGCAATCTCGTCCGCGCGCCGCGCCGGCCGCTCGCCCATTTCCCAGGTGCCCAGGCCCAGCTTCGGAATCGTCTCGCCGTTTGGCAAAACGACCGTGGCGATCGTGTCTGTCATCCGTTTCCTCGTTGCGGGTTCGTGGCCGCACACCGCGGCCGAAGCATCGAATACGACGCATCAGTGTAGTCAATCGGTGCGCCCCCGGCCTATTACACGGCAAAAACCGGCTATAACGGCGCGGCATGATGACTTAGAATGGCCGCAACCTGATCGATACCCATTGTATGAAGGCACCCACGGACGACCGCTGGCAGGACCTGCGCCCCGACCCCGACAACGATACGCCGCTCTACCTGCAGCTCGCCCGCAAGCTCGGCGATGCGATCCACGACAACCGCTGGACGGCCGGCGAAGCGCTGCCTTCCGAGCGTGTGTTGTCCGAAGCGCTCGGCGTGTCGCGCATCACCGCGCGCAAGGCGATCGCGCTGCTCGTCGAGCAAGGCTTGATCCGCCGCACGCAAGGCGCGGGCAACTTCATCCAGCCGCGCTACGAGGATCCGCTGTCGCGACTGTCGAGCTTCAGCGAAATGCTCGAGCGCCGCGGCTTCAAGCCGAGTTCGCAGTGGCTCGCACGCGAAATCCAGCCCGCCAACCGCGACGAAGTGATCCAGCTCGGGCTGTCGCCGGCCGCATCGGTTACACGCCTGAAACGCCTGCGCCTCGCCGACGGCATCGTGATGGCCGTCGAGAACTCGACGTTCCCCGCGACGCTGATTCCCGATCCGCAGGCGATCGTCGGCTCGCTGTACAGCTATCTCGAAGCACGCGGCACGCCGATCGTGCGCGCGCTGCAGCATTTCCGCGCGGTCAACGCGACCGACGAGATCGCCGAGCAGATGGGCATCGCCCCGCACGACGCACTGCTGCTGATCACACGGATCGGCTATACGTCCGACCAGCGCGCGATCGAACTGACCGATACCTACTGCCGCAACGACTACTACGATTTCGTCGTCGAGCTGCGCAAGTAACGCGAGCCGCGCCAGCGGCCCTCACAACCAGCGCGCGTCGTCGGTGCCGAGCGGCACGGGCGGCCGCGCGAACGCCGGCGGCGTTGCCGACAACCACTCGGCCGGCCGCACGGTGTCGAGCACGCCGAACGGCGACGCGACGCGATCGATCCGGTCGCGCACGTCGGCCAGCGCGAGATCGGGCGCCTGCAACCCGTCCGGCACGGCGCCGAACGACTGCAGCCAGCGCCCCGTCTGAGCGAGCGACATCCGCACGTGCCAACTGCCCCCTTCGCGCGCCCGCCGCGCGAGCGCGATCATCGCGCCGAACGCCGCGAGATACCCCGTTGCATGATCGAGCGCCTGGCACGGCAGATGGCGCGGCCCGCTCGCATGCGCGGCCTGCTGCTCCTGCCAGGCGATTCCGCTCGCCGATTGCACGAGGCTGTCGAACCCGCGCCGCTTCGCCCACGGCCCCGCGCGCCCGTACGCCGACACCGACACGTAGACGATGCCGGGCCGCCGCGCCGCCAGTGCCTGCGGCGTGAAGCCGCGCGCCGCGAGCGCGCCGGGCCGGTACGACTGCAGAAACACGTCCGTCTCGCGTGCCAGCGCGTGCAGCGTATCGACGCCCGCCGCGTCGCGCAGATCGATCCACGTCGAGCGCTTGCCGCGTCCGTTGTCGATCACGAGCGGGGCGATGTTGGGCAGGTGCGGACCGTTGACGAGCAGCGTCTGCGCGCCGTGCGACGCCAGCGTGCGGCCCGCGACCGGCCCAGCGATGATGCGCGTGAGATCGAGCACGCGCACGCCGGCCAGCGGCCGATCGGCCTCGCCGCGGCCGATCGGCTCGGCCGGCGCGTCGCCGATCCGCTCGATCTCGAACAGCGGCAGCGACGCGATCGCGCGCGCCTGCTCGTGCGCCGCCCATTCGTCAGGGGTTCTGATCAATGCCGCGCACAGACCGGCGTCGGCCAGCGCGGTATCGAGTGCCGCGCCGTCCCACGTACGGATCGCCGCGGCGACGTCGGGCGGCTGCGGGCCGCAGCCGAGCACGTCGAGGATGCCGCGCAGGTGATGCGGGAAATTCGCGTGCAGTTGAATCCATCGTCCGTCGCCCGTCTCGAAGAAACCGGTCACCGGATGACGCAACTCCGGCGGCGGCCCGTCGTCCACGCGCAGGTAGCGCTCGCTGCGAAACGCGACGAGCGCGTCGCGCACCGACACGTCGACCGATTGCGCGATGCCCGTGCGCAGCCGATGACATTCGGCTGCCGCGAGCCCGGCCGCGGCGATCGTCGCGGCGGCGAGCGTGCCGACATGAAACGTCGACGGCAACGCCGGGTCCTGCCCGGTCACGGTCGTGCGGGCCAGCGCGTCGGGTTCGCCGTCTGCGAGTTGCCATAGATGCGTCAATGCGCGTTCGGGTGTCATGGTCATGGTGAAGAGGATGCCGTCGAGGAGACGGAATCGAGTCTAGAATTCGCGACAGCCGCGATCAATCTTGATTGCGCGAATCAATACATAACGAATAGTTGTAGCGGGCCCGCGCTTCATGCGCGCCGCCAGGAGCAACCGGCATGACATCCCTCAGTGCGCAGGAAGCCGCCGGCATGCTCGGCGTCAGCGTGAGCACCCTTTACGCGTACGTGAGCCGCGGCCTGCTGCGCTCGCTGCCCGACGGCGCGACCAAGCGCCGCCGCTACGACGCCAACGAAGTGCGCCTGCTCGCGCGCCGCCGCGCCGATGCGAAACGCGCGGGCGGTGTCGCCGAACGTTCGCTCGACTGGGGCGTGCCGGTGCTGGAATCGCGGATCACGCAGATCGCCGACGGCCGCCTGCGCTACCGCGGCGCCGATGCGATCGCGCTGGCCGGTGCAGCGACCCTCGAAGAAACGGCCGCGCGGCTCTGGGACTGTCCGCCCGCGCGGCTGGCCGCCACGTCGCTCGCGTCGACCGGTTTCGACGCGGCGCAGTGGGACGACTGGGCGCGTCGCTGGGCGCACCTCGCACCGCTCGAACGCACGCTGGTGCTGCTGCCGGCCGCCGCCGCGTCGCTGCCGCGCCTGTGGGCGCAGGGGCGCGACGCCCAGCTCGATGCCGCGGCGCTGCTGCTGCGCGTCGCGACGGCCGCACTCGCCGGCATCGCGCCGGGCGACGCGCCCGTGCACCGCCAGCTCGCGTCCGCGTGGCGCGTGCGGCGGCGCGATGACGCCGACCTGCTGCGGCGCGCGCTCGTGCTGTGCGCCGATCACGAATTGAATCCGTCGACCTTCGCGGTGCGCTGCATCGCGTCGACCGGCAGCCACCTGTTCGGCGCGATCTCGGGCGGGCTCGCGGCGCTGTCGGGGCCGCGCCACGGCGGCGAGACGTTCCGCGCCGGCACGCTGCTCGACGAAGCGGCCCGCGCCGCCGATCTCGATCGCTACCTCGCGCTGCGGCTGGCGCACGACGAACGCGCGGACGGCGGCCGCACGGCCCTGTCCGGCTTCGCGCACCCGCTGTATCCCGACGGCGACCCGCGCGCGCGGGCGCTGCTCGATGCACTGCACGCGACGGCGCCCGAGCGGCCGGCGCTGCGCATGGCGCGCGCGCTCGCCGCACGCGTCGAAGCGGCGACGGGCCTGCGGCCGACGATCGATTTCGCGCTCGCGGTGCTGGAGCGCACGCTCGCGCTGCCCGACGGCGCGGCGTTCACGCTGTTCGCGGCCGGCCGCACGGCCGGCTGGATCGCGCATGCGCTCGAACAGTACGCGGACGGAAAGCTGATCCGACCGCGGGCCCGCTACGTCGGCAGCGATGCGGCCGGGTGACGCCGGCCGTCGCGCCACGCGGCGAACGGGCGCCACCATGCAGGCGCGGTGCGCACGGCCGACACCGCGAGCGGGCCGAACGCGAACGTCGCGCCGCGCGGCCCGGCGCTGACCCACGCATGGGTGCCGGGCAGCAAGGTCAGCGACGCACCGGCGCCCAGCCAGTGATCGTCTGGCCGGCCCTCGACGGTCACCCACACGTCGCCTTCGGCCACCTCGAGCAGCGTGCGGTCGACGATCCGCCACCGTCCGGCCGGTTCGTCGCCGTCCATCACGTAAAGTCGCAGTTCGCGCATGGCAGCCTCCTGGTCGCACGGGTTCGATCACACCAGTATTTCGGACGGCGGCGGTACGCGGACAGATACGGCCGCAGACGCTTTTGACCGAACTGTACTGGCCGCCCGACGAGGACAGGCCTCCGGCGGCCGGGCCGGCCGAGGTCGCGCCGAATCGGGTCGGGTCGTCGAGGCCACATGAGTGCCGCCCGAACCTGCACGGCGCGGCGGCTTTCCCTACAATGTCGGCTGTCCCGCGCCACCGCCCCGCCGTCATGTTCCAACGCCCGCCTGCCGCCGCTCCCGGCGAAAAGAACCTCACCGTGATGCTCTGGCTCGTTGCGACGGGCTTCTTCATGCAGACGCTCGACGCGACGATCGTCAACACGGCGCTGCCGTCGATGGCCGCGAGCCTCGGCGAATCGCCGTTGCGGATGCAATCGGTCGTGATCGCGTACTCGCTGACGATGGCGGTGATGATCCCCGTGTCGGGCTGGCTCGCCGATACGTTCGGCACGCGGCGGGTGTTCTTCAGCGCGATCCTGGTGTTCTCGCTCGGCTCGCTGCTGTGCGCGAACGCCCATACGCTGACGCAACTGGTCGCCTTCCGCATCGTGCAGGGCGTCGGCGGCGCGATGCTGCTGCCGGTCGGGCGGCTCGCGGTGCTGCGCACGTTCCCGGCCGAACGCTACCTGCCCGCACTGTCGTTCGTCGCGATTCCGGGCCTGATCGGCCCGCTGATCGGGCCGACGCTCGGCGGCTGGCTCGTGAAGATCGCGTCGTGGCACTGGATCTTCCTGATCAACGTGCCGGTCGGCGTCGCGGGCTGCATCGCGACCTTCTATTCGATGCCCGATTCGCGCAACCCGGCCGCCGGCCGCTTCGACCTGAAAGGCTATCTGCTGCTGACGATCGGCATGGTCGCGATTTCGCTGTCGCTCGACGGGCTCGCCGATCTCGGCATGCAGCACGCAGCCGTGCTCGTGCTGCTGATCCTGAGCCTCGCGTGCTTCGTCGCGTACGGACTGTACGCGGTGCGCGCGCCGCAGCCGATCTTCTCGCTCGAGCTGTTCAAGATCCACACGTTCAGCGTCGGGCTGCTCGGCAACCTGTTCGCGCGGATCGGCAGCGGCGCGATGCCGTACCTGATCCCGCTGCTGCTGCAGGTGAGCCTCGGCTACTCGGCGTTCGAGGCCGGGCTGATGATGCTGCCGGTCGCGGCGGCCGGCATGTTCTCGAAGCGGATCATCACGCGCCTGATCACGCGGCACGGCTACCGCAAGGTGCTGCTCGCGAACACGATCATGGTCGGCGTGATGATGGCGAGCTTCGCGCTGATGCGCGACACGGTGCCGGTGTGGGTGAAGGTCGTGCATCTCGCGCTGTTCGGCGGGTTCAACTCAATGCAGTTCACCGCGATGAACACGCTGACGCTGAAGGATCTCGGCACCGGCGGCGCGAGCAGCGGCAACAGCCTGTTCTCGCTCGTGCAGATGCTGTCGATGAGCCTCGGCGTCACGGTCGCCGGCGCGCTGCTCGCGACGTTCACCGGCATGCTGCGCACCGTGACGCCGAGCAACACGCTGCCGGCGTTCCATGCGACGTTCGTCTGCGTCGGGATCATCACGGCCGCGTCCGCGTGGATCTTCGCGCAGCTCGCCCCCGAGATCCGCAGCACCGCGCGCAAGACCGATCCGTCCGAGCGCGCGTGAGCGCGGCGCGCGCCGAATCGGGCCGGCGCGCACCATCGCGGTGCAACGCGACCCGGCCCCGTGCGCGTGCCAAGCGCGACGGGCGGCCGCACGCAGCGCGCAGCCGTGCATGCTTCTTGCTCGCCTATTCTGTAGGTAAACTGGCAGTCTCCCTTCGGCCGACATCATGAGCATGATCGAAATCGATCCCCCCGGCTTTCAGCCGCCCCGCCCCGTCGCCGGCGACGACGGGAACCGGCGCACCGTGCTGTACGGCGGCTACACCGTGTTCAGCGTGTTCCAGCCCGTGTTCTCGGTGTCGCACCGGCGCGCGATCGGCTATCACGCGTCGCTGCGCGCGCACGACGAGGAAAGCCGCCAGGTGGCGTCGCACGAGGTGTTCACGCAGGCGGCGCGGCGCGGCGACCTGCTCGAGCTCGGCCGGCTCGCCGAATCGTTGCATCTCGGCAACTTCCACGCGTTCGACAGCCACGACGAATGGCTCTTCCTGAGCCTGCATCCGGCCGCGCTGATGGACACCATCTACGGCGACGCGCTGCTCGCGAACCTGAAGGCGCTCGGGCTGCCGCCGCACCGCGTGGTGCTCGAGGTGCCCGAACAGGCCGGCGGCGAGACGCCGCGCTATGCGGCGATCATCGACGGGCTGCGCAAGGCCGGCTTCCTGATCGCGCTCGTCGGGTTCGGCGCGAAGCATTCGAACGTCGATCGCGTGTGGCACCTGCATCCGGACATCGTCACGCTCGACCGCGGCATCCTCGCGCAGGCGAGCGAGCACTCGCATCTCGAACGCGTGCTGCCGGGGCTCGTGTCGCTGCTGCACGAATCCGGCCAGCTCGTGCTGATGGGCGGGCTCGCGACCGAACGCGACGCGCTGATCGCGCTCGAATGCGACGTCGATTTCGTGCAGGGCCAGTACTTCGCGGGGCCGAGCGTCGATCCCGTGCAGCCGCAGGCCGCCGCGGGCTGCATGGACACGCTGTCGGCCGCGCTGCGGCTGCGCGTCGCGCAGCGCGAGCGCACGCAGGCGGAACGGCTCGCGCCGTACGTCGCCGCGCTCGAGGAAGCGAGCCGCCGGCTCGGCGCGGGCGAGTCGCTCGTCGATGCGGCCGCCGCCGTGCTCGGGCTGCCCGAGACCGCGCGCTGCTTCCTGCTCGACGCATCGGGCCGCCAGATCGGCGACAACGTGCTCGCGCGCGGCAGCGTATCGCAACGCGCGAAGCGTTTCCGGCCGCTGCTGCATTCCGAAGGCGCGAGCTGGGAACGCCGCCCGTACTTCATCGATGCGATGCGCGCGCCGGGCGGCGTGCATCTGACGGCGCCCTACCTGTCGATCAACGAGGCCCACCTGTGCGTGACCGCGTCGATCGCCGCACCGGCCGCGACGGGCATGCAGGTGCTCTGCGTCGACATCAACTGGGAAGCGGCCCTCAGCCGCGAGTAACTGCGCCGGCGCGGCGCGCTCACGCGTCGCCGCCCGCCTTGCGCACGATCAGCCGGTGCACGCGCTTGCCGGACGACGCACTGACCACCTCGTGTTCGTCGATCACGTGCACGCCGGCGCCCAGCGCCGCATGCATCCGCGCCGAATCGAGCGGCGTATAGAGGCGGCCGCGCTCGTCGCGCAACATGCCGCTTCCGGCCACCCGCCAGCTCAGGTACAACGTGCCGCCCGGCATCAGCAGATCGGCGAGCCGCGCGGCGGCGGCCGCGGCGTCCGCCTGTTCGAGATGCATGACGACGGTTTCGCACAGCACGTTGCGAAACGCGCCGGACGGTACGCCGGCCAGCGCCGGCAGCGCGGCCAGTTCGAACGTCAGACCGCGATGGCGTCGCCGCGCCTCGTCGAGCAGCGCGGCGCTCGCGTCGTAGCCACGCACGTCGAAGCCGCGCGACGCGAGCCAGGCCGTGTCGCGCCCCGCGCCGCATCCGACGTCGGCGGTCAGCCCCGGCGAGAAATGCTGTTCGAGCAGCGCATACATGTCGTCGGGCGCGGCCTGGTCGAGCCAGTCCTGCGCGTATTGCGCGGCATGCGCGTCGTAGGCATCGAGGGTCGGGCGATCCACCATGGCGATTGCTCCGCAAAGGCGTCGGATGACGCACTCCGCATCTTAGTCGTTGCGCACGGCCCGCGCCGCCGCGTGGTCGACGCCGGGAGCACCGCCAGCCTACGCGGCCGGCACGTGGCCCGCATGCGGCGCCTGCGCGGCGAGGTCGGCCCACAGCGCATCGCCGCGCCACGCCGGACGCACCGCCGCGCGTTCCGCGTCGTGGACGAGCGCGCACAGCCGCGCATTGACCGGCGCCGGCGCACCGAAGCGCCCGGCCAGCCGCACGATTTCGCCGTTGATCCACTCGACTTCCGTCGCGCGGTGCGCGGCGAGATCGTCGGACATCGACGACCGCGCCAGCGGATCGATCGCGAGCATGCGGCCGCCGACCACGCGAAACGCCGCATCCGGCAGGTCGAGCACGGCCGGGATCCACGCGGCCGGCAGCGGCGTCAACCGCGCGGGCCGGATCGCGGCCCGCGCCAGCCAGTGCAGCGCCTCGCGCTGGGCCAAGGCGACGCAGCGCCGGTACGTGCGTTGGGCAAGTTCGGCGCGCAGCGGCACATTCGCGAGCGCATTGACCGCGTTGTTCAGGTTGAGCAGGAGCTTCGCCCACTGCACGGCACGCATGTCGCGATGCAGCACGAGCGGCAGCCCGGCGCGCGCGAACGGGCCAATGAACGGCTGCAGCGCGGCCGACGCGTCGGTCGCCAATCTGCCGGCCGAACCCTGGTGAAACGCGCCGGGACCGCGCTCGATCACGTTGAACGGCACCATGCCGGCCAGCACCGTCGCTTGCGGGAGCGCGTCGCGCAGCACGTCTGCGTTGTGCAGGCCGTTCTGGAAGCTGATCACGATCGTGCCGGGCCGCAGCACGCCGGCCAGTTGCGCGGCGGCCTCGCGCGTGGCCGCCGACTTCACCGCGACGAATACGAGCCGTGCGTCGGCCGCGGCGGCCGGCTCGGTGGCGAATCCGACATCGGCCGGCGCAAGCGCGGCGCGATAACCGCGCCGATCGGTCAACGTGAGCCCGTGCAGCTGAATCGCGTCGCCGATCCGCGCGCGGCCGACGAGCGTCACGTGCGCGCCGGCCGCCGCGAGACGGCCGCCGAGATAGCAGCCGACCGCGCCCGCGCCGAACACGCAGACCGGCCCGGCCGGCGCATCAGACATGCGAATGCGCGCCGCCATGCACCGGGCCCGCGCGCCGCTCGACTTCGCGGCGCACGTCGGCGCGCAGCCCCGCGAAAAACGCGACCTCGGCGACGACGAACAGCGGCCCGACGATCAGGCCGACCAGATCGTCGACGAACGCGGGCTTGCGGCCTTCGAACCAGTGCCCGACGAACTGCACGATCCAGCCGACGACGAACGCGCCGCTGCCGATCGCGAGCCATTGCGCGGTCGGCAGCGGCGCCAGCGACTGCGCGGCCCACAGGCCGAGCGCGAGCAGCACGGTCATCACGATCCCGAACCGCAGGTCGAGACGCAGGTAGAACAGCGCCGACACGACGGCGAGCAGCAGCGCCGGCGACAGCGCGATGTCGGCCAGCATCCCGAGCGCCGGCCGCGACAGCAGCACCTCGACCGCGAACACGATCATCGGGATGCCGACCAGATGCGTCGCGATGTTGCGCGCGTCGCGATGGTAGGCCGCATACTGGGAAAGATGGTCTTCGAGGGTCTTCATGGCGTCTCCTGATCGGTCATCGAGCGCTATGATGCGCGTCACGCCCGAGAACCTCTGTCAGCTACCCGACATCGCGTGCCCATGCCTTCTTCGCTCGCCCCGTACCTGCCGCAGATCGAAGCGAACCCGTGGTTCGCCGGGCTGCCGCCCGCGCTGCGCGCCGACCTGATCGCCCGCGCGACGCTGCGCCGCCTGCCGTCCGGCCATGCGCTGTTCCGGCGCGGCGACCCGCCGTGCGGGCTGTACGCGGTACTGGCCGGTTCACTCACGATAGGCGCGGTCGATCCGCACGGCAAGGAAGCGCTGCTGACGGTGGCGGAGCCCGTCACGTGGTTCGGCGAGATCGCGTTGTTCGACGGCCAGCCGCGCACGCACGACGCCGTCGCGCTCGACGACACGCTGCTGCTGCACGTGCCGCAGGCTGCACTGCTCGCGATCCTCGATGCGACGCCGCAATACTGGCGGCAGTTCGCGCTGCTGATGGCGCAAAAGCTGCGCCTGAGCTTCCTGACGGTCGAATCGATGAGCGTGATGCCGGCCGCGCAGCGGCTCGCCGCGCGGCTGTTGATGATCGCCGAGGGCTACGGCGGCATCAGCGCCGGGCGCACGCACATCCGGCTGTCGCAGGAAACGCTCGCGTCGATGCTGTCGCTGACGCGGCAGACCACCAACCAGTTGCTGAAGGCGCTGCAGGCCGACGGCGTCGTGCGGCTGCACGTCGGCGAGATCGAGCTCGTCGACATCGATGCGTTGCGGCGCGCGAGCGGGCTCGGCGACGGCCCGTACTGAACCCCGCACAACGGCCCCGACCGGCCGCTACGCGCTGCCCCGCGGCCGCCGAGTTGCGCTATCGTGGCGGCTCGTTCCGTCCGCCGCGCGCACCGCCTTGAACACGTCGACCCTCCCCGCCCCCGCCCGTCATCCGTGGCCCGTCTTCATCGCGTTCCTGCGGCTCGGTCTCACGTCGTTCGGCGGGCCGGTCGCGCATCTCGGCTACTTTCGCGCGGAATTCGTCACGCGGCGCGGCTGGTTCACGGAGCGCACCTATGCCGATCTGGTCGGGCTGTGCCAGTTCCTGCCGGGGCCGGCGAGCAGCCAGGTCGGGATGGCGATCGGGCTCGCGCGCGCCGGCTACGCCGGCATGTTCGCCGCGTGGCTCGGTTTCACGCTGCCGTCGGCGCTGCTGATGATGCTGTTCGCGCTCGGCGTTCACGCGACGGGCGCACCGATCGAAGCCGGCGCGCTGCACGGGCTGCGCATCGTGTCGGTCGCGGTGATCGCGCAAGCCGTGTGGGGCATGGCGCGCACGCTGTGCCCGGATGCGCGGCGCGTCACGCTGATGGCCGCGGCCGCGTGCGTCGCGCTGCTCGCGCCGGCCGCGTGGACGCAGATCGCGGTGATCGTCGTGGCTGGCGCGGCCGGTCTCGTGCTGCTGCCGCAACCGGCGCGCGACGCGCACGAACCGTTGCCGCTGCACGTGTCGCCCCGCGCGGGCGTGCTGTGGCTTGCGCTGTTCGCGGCGCTGCTCGTCGCGCTGCCGTTCGCGGCCCGCGCGCTGCGCTCCGATACGCTCGCCGTCGTCGATGCGTTCTTCCGCACGGGCGCGCTCGTGTTCGGCGGCGGCCATGTGGTGCTGCCGCTGCTGCAGGCGGCCGTGGTCGCGCCCGGCTGGGTCGGCGATTCGGCTTTCCTGGCCGGGTATGGGGTCGCGCAGGCCGTGCCGGGGCCGCTGTTCACGTTCTCGGCGTTCCTCGGTGCGTCGCTGCGCGATGCGCCGAACGGCTGGCTCGGCGGCACGATCGCGCTCGTGTCGATCTTCGCGCCGTCGTTCCTGCTGATCGCCGGCACCGCGCCATTCTGGGAACGCCTGCGCCGCAGCGCGCACATGCAGGCCGCGCTCGCCGGCGTGAACGCGGCCGTCGTCGGGCTGCTGCTCGCCGCGCTCTATCACCCGGTCTGGACCGACACGATCGTCGCGCCGCGCGACCTGGCCGCCGCGCTGGTCGCGTTCGTCGCACTGGTGTTCTGGCGCGTGCCGCCATGGGCCGTGGTGATCGCGAGCGCCACGTTCGGCTGGGTGCTGGGCATGGCCGGCTGATCCGGCCGATTCGACGCGTTCAGGGCGAGACACAAAAAACAAAAAGCCCTCGAAACGAGGGCTTTTTCTCGATGCCGCGCGCCGTGGCGGCGCGCAGGCGGCGGACTTACGCGAAGTTCTTCGCTGCGAAGTCCCAGTTCACGATGTTCCAGAACGCCTCGACGAACTTCGGACGGGCGTTGCGGTAGTCGATGTAGTACGCGTGTTCCCACACGTCGATCGTCAGCAGTGCCTTGTCGGCGGTCGTCAGCGGCGTGGCGGCGTTGCTCGTCGACACGATGTCGAGCGAACCGTCGGCCTTCTTCACGAGCCATGCCCAGCCCGAACCGAACGTGCCGACCGCGGCCTTCGTGAACGCTTCCTTGAATGCGTCGTACGAACCCCACTTCGCGTTGATCGCGTCGCCCAGCGCGCCCGTCGGTGCGCCGCCGCCGTTCGGCGACAGGCTGTTCCAGAAGAACGTGTGGTTCCAGATTTGCGCGGCGTTGTTGAAGATGCCGCCCGACGACTTCTTCACGATCTCTTCCAGCGGCAGGTTTTCGAATTCCGTGCCCGGGATCAGATTGTTCAGGTTCGTCACATAAGCCTGATGGTGCTTGCCGTAGTGGTACTCGATCGTCTCTTTCGAGATGGTCGGCGCGAGTGCGTCTTCAGCGTACGGGAGCGGCGGGAGCGTATGAGCCATGGCGATTCCTTCGTTGAGTATGTAGGGAGGCTGTGTTGGATGCTGCCGAGCGTCCGATTGTAGGCGAGGACGAATAACCCCGCAAACTCACGGGCCATTTATCCGCGGTATGCGGAAAAGCGATGCTGGCGCAACGTCCGGCAGGACGAACCCGACGATGCGCAGCATCCGTGCCCGCCCGCGTCGCGTTCGTTGCGACGATCGCCGCGTGTCGCTCGCGCCGGTTACGTCAGATCGTATCGGTCAGCCGCGGCTGCACGTCGGCGAGCGACACGTCGGCCGAGCCTTCGGCGAGATGCACGGTCAGGCGCCGCTGCGGCTTCAGCGCGTTCGGCGCGCGCACCGCGCGGCCCGTCTGCGCATCGATCAGCGCCGCATAGCCGCGCTCGAGCGTGCGCTGCGGGCTCAGCACCTCGAGCCGCGCCGCACAGGCCGACACACGCGCCGTGTCGCGTTCGTGACGGCGCTGCAACGCACTAGCCAGACGTTGCGACAGCCCCGCGAGCGCATGGCGCGCCTGTGACGCATCGGGCCGCGCGCGCTGCCAGCGCAGTTGCGCGAGCGCGAAACGCGCGCGTGCATCGCGCACCGGCCGCGACGCCGCCGACGCCAGCCGCGCCGCGAGCTGCTCGACGTGCGTGCGTTGCCGCTGCAGCCGCTCGGCCGGGCTCACGAGCCGGCGTGCAAGCCAGTCGAGCTGCTGCGCGCGCTGTTCGAGTCGGCGCGCCATGCCGCGCGCGAGCGCACGCTGGCGCTCGTCGACCTCGCGCAGCAGCAGCGCGCGTTGCGGGCTCGCGAGTTCGGCCGCGCCGGTCGGCGTCGGCGCGCGCAGGTCGGCCGCGAAGTCCGCGATCGTGAAATCGGTTTCGTGGCCGACACCGCTGACGACCGGCAGCTCGCTCGCCGCGATCGCGCGCGCCAGCGCTTCGTCGTTGAACGACCACAGATCCTCGATCGAGCCGCCGCCGCGACACACCAGCAGCACGTCGACCTCGCGCCGCGCATTCGCGGTCGCGACGGCCGCGACGAGCTTCTCGGCGGAACCGGCGCCCTGCACGGGGGCCGGATAGACGATCACCGGAATGTGCGGCGCGCGCCGGGCGAGCGTGGTGAGCACGTCGCGCAGCGCGGCGGCCTGCAGCGACGTGACGATGCCGATCGCGCGCGGGTGGGGCGGCAACGGCCGCTTGCGCTCGGGGGCGAACAGACCCTCGGCTTCGAGCTGCGCCTTCAGCCGCAGGAACGCCTCGTACAGGCGCCCCTGCCCGGTGCGTCGCACGGCTTCGACGTTGAGCTGCACTTCGCCGCGCGGCTCGTACATCGTGACGACCGCGCGCACTTCGATGCGGTCGCCTTCGCGCGGCGTGAATTCGGCGTATTGCGCGCGGCCGCGGAACATCACGCAGCGCATCTGCGCCTGCTGGTCCTTGATCGAGAAATACCAGTGGCCGCTCGCGGCGCGCGTGAAATTCGATACTTCGCCCGAAATCCACAGCAGCGGAAACGAGCGCTCGAGCATCGTCGAAATCGCGCGATTGAGCGCCGAAACGGGAATCACTTCGTCGCCGCCGCGCGTGGCGCCGGGCGCGGAAAAAGGAGAGTCGGAAAGCATGGACGGTCGGATGAATGCTGGCGGCGTCACGATAGTCCGACACGCGTGCGGCGTCCAGCGCCGCCGCATTCGCCGCCACGCGCGGAAAGTGTCCACACTCTGGCATTCGTCCGCGTAAAACGCGCGGAAACCGCTAAAAAAACCAGACAATTCTTCGTAACACCTTGATTTTTATAGTTTTTTAAACCTTTCAAAATAATTCACATCCGATTCGATGCCCGCCGGGCGGGCGTTTGAGGCAATCGACCGGGGAGTTTTTCACAGAGTTATCCACAGGGCGCCACGATCCGGCCCCGGGCGCTGCGGCGGCCGGTCGCGCTTGCCGCGCCGGCGTGCGGCGCGCTAGAGTGCCGCCTTCCACGGACCCTGCGGCATGCGCCGCCCAACGGAGAATCCGCCTTGACGAATCCGTCCCTCGCCGCGGCGCACGACGCGCCGCGCCCGGCCCGATGAGCGCGCCCGGCGGCCCGCTCGCGCGACTCGAAGCGCGCCTGACACGCGAATGGCAGCGCCGCGGCGCGCTCGCGTGGGCGCTCACGCCGTTCGCCTGCGTGTTCGGCCTGTGCGCGGCGCTGCGGCGCACCGCTTACGCGCAAGGCTGGAAGCAGCCGGTCGACGTCGGCGTGCCGGTCGTCGTGGTCGGCAACGTGACCGTCGGCGGCACCGGCAAGACGCCGACCGTGATCGCGCTCGTCGACGCGCTGCGCGCGGCCGGCTTCACGCCCGGCGTCGTGTCGCGCGGCTATGGCGCGAACGTGAAGGCGCCGACCGCCGTCACGCCGGCGTCGCGCGCGGGCGCGGCCGGCGACGAACCGCTGCTGATCGCGCGCCGCACCGGCGCGCCCGTGTGGGTGTGCCCCGATCGCGTCGCGGCCGCGCAGGCGCTGCGCGCCGCGCATCCGGACGTCGACGTGATCGTCAGCGACGACGGCCTGCAGCACTACCGCCTCGCGCGCACCGTCGAGCTCGTCGTATTCGACCACCGGCTCGGCGGCAACGGTTTCCTGCTGCCGGCCGGCCCGCTGCGCGAGCCGCTGTCGCGGCACCGCGACGCGACGCTCGTCAACGACCCGTACAGCGGCGCGCTGCCGCCCTGGCCCGACACCTACGCGCTCGCGCTGACGCCGGGCGCCGCGTGGCACCTCGACCAGCCCACGCTGCGCCGCCCGCTGTCGCAGTTCGCGAACGAACGCGTGCTCGCCGCAGCCGGCATCGGCGCGCCGGAGCGCTTCTTCGCGACGCTGCGCGCGGCCGGTCTCGCGCCGGCGACCCGCGCGCTGCCGGACCATTACGCGTTCGCGGACAATCCGTTCGTCGACGATGCCGTCGATGCGATCCTGATCACCGAGAAGGATGCAGTAAAATTGGGCGCTTCCTGGCGCGACGCCCGACTGTGGGTGGTCCCCGTCGAAGCCGCGCTCGACCCTCGCCTCATTGCCCTCGTTGTGGAGAAACTCCGTGGACGCTCGCCTGCTTGAAATCATTGTGTGCCCTATCTGCAAAGGCCCGCTCCACTACGACCGTGCCGCGCAGGAGCTGATCTGCAACGCGGACAAGCTCGCCTACCCGATCCGCGACGGCATCCCCGTGATGCTGGTCGACGAAGCGCGCCAGACCGTCGAAGGCACGCCGGTCGACCCGGCCGGCCGCTGAACCGCCGCGCCGCTCGCCCGGCGCACCGATTCGACACAGGCGGCCCGGCCCCGGCCGGGTCGCCGCACTCGCCGGGCGACCGGCTTCCGGCGTCGCCCGCCCCGTCCTTCTCAACGCTCCCCGATGACTCACCCGCAACCCTTCATCGCCGTCATTCCCGCCCGGCTCGCGTCGACGCGGCTCCCGAACAAGCCGCTCGCCGATCTCGGCGGCAAGCCGATGGTCGTGCGTGTCGCCGAGCGCGCGCGCGAAGCGGGCGCGCAACAGGTGCTCGTCGCATCCGACGCGCAGAGCGTGCTCGACGCGGCGCGCGATCACGGCTTCGAGGCGGTGCTCACGCGCGCCGATCATCCGTCCGGCACCGACCGGCTCGCGGAAGTCGCGGCGGCCTTCGGCTGGCGCGACGACACCGTGGTCGTCAACGTGCAGGGCGACGAGCCGCTGATCGACCCCGTGCTCGTGCGCGACGTAGCGTCGCACCTCGCCGCGCATCCGGCGTGCGCGATCGCGACCGCGGCCCATCCGATCCACGACGCGGCCGACGTGTTCAACCCGAACGTCGTGAAGGTCGCGCTCGACGCGCAGAGCGTCGCGCTGTACTTCTCGCGCGCGCCGATTCCGTGGAGCCGCGATGCATACCAGCCGCACTGGCCCGACGTCGCGGCCATGCCGGCGCCGGCCTTCCCGGTCTACCGGCACATCGGCCTCTATGCGTATCGCGCGCGTTTCCTGCGCACCTATCCGTCGCTCGCGCAGGCGCCGATCGAACAGGCCGAGCAGCTCGAACAGCTGCGCGCGCTGTGGCACGGCGAGCGCATCGCGGTGCTGATCACCGAGTCCGCGCCCGAAGCCGGTATCGACACGCCGGCCGATCTCGCGCGCGTGCAGGCCCTTTTTCAGCCGGGTTCAAAATAACCCGTGGCATAATCAGGCGATTGTGCGAGCCGTCCGCGACCAGCGCGTCCTCGCTTGACCCCGCCCGTGGCCCTGCCGGCAGCCGCGCGTCGCCCAAGCCGACGCGTCGCATCAGACCGGTCCGCCGCGCGCCGGGCAAGCCCCGCGCCCGCCGTCGCCGACGCCTTTGTGTCTCGCCACACGAATCTACATACTTGGAGATATCACCATGCGTTTGATCCTGTTGGGCGCGCCCGGCGCGGGAAAGGGCACCCAGGCAAACTTCATCAAGGAAAAATTCGGCATCCCGCAAATCTCGACGGGCGACATGCTGCGCGCGGCCGTGAAGGCCGGCACGCCGCTCGGCGTCGAGGCGAAGGGCTACATGGATGCCGGCAAGCTCGTGCCGGACGCGCTGATCATCGGCCTCGTCAAGGAGCGCCTGAAGGAATCCGACTGCGCGAACGGCTATCTGTTCGACGGTTTCCCGCGCACGATCGCGCAGGCTGACGCGATGAAGGAAGCCGGCGTCGCGATCGACTACGTGCTCGAGATCGACGTCCCGTTCTCGGAAATCATCGAGCGCATGAGCGGCCGTCGCACGCACCCGGCATCGGGCCGTACGTACCACGTCAAGTTCAACCCGCCGAAGGTCGAAGGTCACGACGACGTGACGGGCGAACCGCTGATCCAGCGCGACGACGACAAGGAAGAAACTGTCAAAAAGCGTCTCGAAGTATACGAAGCGCAGACCAAGCCGCTGATCACGTACTACGGCGACTGGGCGCAGCGTGGCGAGGAAAACGGTCTGAAGGCGCCGCAGTATCGCAAGATCTCGGGCCTCGGCACCGTCGACGAAATCCGCGAGCGCGCGTTCGACGCACTGAAGTAAGCAGCGCGTCGCGCACCCGCAAGCCGCCCGTTCCGGGCGGCTTTTTTTTGCCTGCCGCGATTGGCACGATCGCGCGCGGGTCGCCGCCGCGCGGCGGCGCCCCGTACAATCGGTCGAACGCGTGGGTCGTGCGAGCGGCGCACCGGAGTTTCAGCCGATCGCTCGGGGTCGGGCACGCGCACGCGCAAGAAAAAACGCCCGCGATGCGGGCGTTTTTTTCGTGTGCCGGTGGACGTGCGCCGATGGCTCGGCTCACTCCTCGCCGTCGCGCTGCATCCGTTGCCGCAGTTCGCTCACCTGCGATTCGACGACGGTCGCATCGTCCGCATCCGGTCGCTCGCCGAGATACTGCTCGAGATCCTCGAGCGCGGGGCGCAGGTAGTCGAGCCGCGCATACGCGAAGCCGCGGTCGCGCACCTCGTCGAGCTGCTCGGGCAGCAGGATCACGAGCCGCTGCTGCACCGCGAGCAGCCGCTGCCAGCGTTCCGTCTGCAAATAGATCGTCTTCAGATTGCGCAGCATCCGCGCGATGATCTCGCGGCTCGTCGCCGGCTGCAGCAGCGCGCGCAACGCGCTGTCGACCGCGCCGGCCGCACGCGCGACGTACGGCTCGAGCATCTCGACCATCTCGGCTTCGGACAGCGAATGGCCGTTGGTCGGATCGATGATCAGGTCACCGTCCGGCAGCGTCACGCGCAGCAGGAAATGGCCAGGGAACGATACGCCGCGCGCCGGTACGCCGATCTGCTCGGCGAGTTCCAGGTACAGCACCGACAGCGAGATCGGGATCCCGCGCCGCCGTTTCAGCACGGCGTTCAGGTGGCTGTTATCGGGGTCGTAGTAATCGTTGTGATTGCACGCGAAACCGAGCTCGCGGAAGAAGAAGTCGTTCAGCGCGGCGACGCGGCCCTTCAGGTCCGCATCGTCGGCGAGCCGCCGGCGCAGCCGCGCCGCCAGCATGTCGAGTTCGGCCAGCGTGCCCTGCAGGTCGAGGTCGGGATACGCGTCCTGCGCCAGCGACAGCGCGGCTTCCGTGACGGGCAGACTGTCGTCGTCCGCCACGAGCGTGCTGAAGTAGTCGAGGACGCGGGTCATTGCGGTCGTCACTTGGCGCGCCTTCTGAAGTAAGCGTATTTGAAGCCCATCACCCACAACATACCGAAATATAGTGCAGCAAACAGCACGAGGCACGCGGCCATCAGCGCAATGCGATCGAGCGGCTGCGCGCGCATCCCGGTCCAGTCGAAATTGATCGCGCACCAGTGCATCAGGCCCGCGAGCACGAGCGCCGCGCCGACGAGCTGCACGAAAAAGCGCAGCCAGCCCGGCGACGGCTGGTAGATGCCGCGCTTGCGCAACCCGAGGAACAGCAGCAGCGAATTCAGGCACGCACCGACGCCGATGCTCAGCGTGAGCCCCGCGTGGCCGATCAGCGGCACGAACACGTAGTTCGAGAGCTGCGTGACGATCAGCACGCCGATCGCGATCTTCACCGGCGTCTTGATGTCCTGCTTCGCATAGAAGCCCGGCGCGAGGATCTTGATCAGGATGATGCCGACGAGGCCGATTCCGTACGTCGCGAGCGCGCGCGCGACCATCGTGACGGTATGCGCGTCGAACTTGCCGTAGTTGAACAGCGTCGCGGTGAGCGGCGTCGCGAAGAAGAACAGCGCGAGCGCGCTCGGCGCCGCGAGCAGGAACGTGACGCGCAGCCCCCAGTCGAGCAGCGCCGAATATTCGTGCGAGTCGGCGTCGACGTGCGCCTTCGACAGGCTCGGCAGCAGGATCGTGCCGAGCGCGACGCCGAGCAGCGCCGTCGGGAACTCCATCAGGCGGTCGGCGTAATTGATCCACGACACCGCGCCCTGCCCGAGCCGCGACGCGATGTTGGTGTTGATGATCAGCGACAGTTGCGCGACGGACACCGCGAACGTCGCCGGCACCATCTTCGCGAGCACGCGCTTCACGCCCGGATGACGCAGCGCGCGCAGCGGATTCAGGCCGATCAGCGGCACCATGTCGACCTTCTTCAGGCCCGGCAGCTGCACGAGAAACTGCAGCACGCCGCCGACGATGACGGCCCACGCGAGCGCGTAGACCGGCACCTTCAGGTGCGGCGCGACGAACACGGCCGCGGCGATGAACGCGACGTTGAGCAGCACCGGCGCGAACGCGGGCAGCGAGAAGCTCTTGTACGTGTTCAGCACGCCCGACGCGAGCGTGGTCAGCGAAATGAACACGATGTACGGGAACATGATCCGCGTCATCGTGACCGCGAGCGGGAACGCCTGGCCGTCGCTGTGCAGGCCGGACGCGACCGCGAACACGACCCACGACGCGCCGGCGATCCCGACGACCGACAGCACGGCCAGCGCCCACGCGAGCACGGTGGACATCGCGTCGACGAGCGCCTTCGTCGCATCGTGCCCCTGCTGGTTCTTGAACTCGGCGAGGATCGGCACGAACGCCTGCGAGAACGCGCCTTCGGCAGACAGGCGGCGCAGCAGGTTCGGAATGCGGAAGGCGACGTAGAACGCGTCGGTGTATTGACTGGCGCCGAACGCACGGGCGATCAGCGTCTCGCGGGCCAGTCCGGTCACGCGCGACAGCAGCGTGAAGCCGCTGACCGTCAGCAGGGCTCGGAATAGATTCATGGGGCGCTTATTATACGGACGTTGCGCGACCCGGCCACCGGCCGATACCGAAAAGCGCGGCCGCCGCCGGCGCCCCGCCCGGCGGGCGTTAAGTCGAACTTGCCACTCGCTTGATTTTGTTGCTATAATCGCCGGTTTCTGGGCTCGTACATGCACGGCAACTGCCGTTTTCATGTCCCGGCCTCGGTTAAAATCACCGTTTTTTATGCGCCCCTGGGCAATCGTTCTCAGGGGACGGATCGAAAAGCAGCGCTTGGCCGTCAGGCTCCAAGCTCTGGAAACAGGACAGGATAAGGAACCGTCATGGCTAACTCCGCACAAGCACGCAAGCGCGCCCGCCAGGCCGCGAAGGCAAACTCGCACAACTCGGCGCTGCGCTCGAAATTCCGTACCGCGATCAAGTCGGTTCGCAAGGCTGTTGAAGCCGGCGACCAGGCAAAGGCTGCCGAGCTGTTCAAGGCTGCCGTGAAGACGATCGACACGATCGCCGACAAGAAGATCGTTCACAAGAACAAGGCCGCTCGCAGCAAGAGCCGCCTGGCCGCAGCCGTCAAGGGTCTGCAGGCAGCAGCGTAAATCCGGTGCGCCCGCTCGCGCGGGCGTTCCTGTTTCCTGCGATCACGAAAAAGCCCGCCTAGGCGGGCTTTTTCGTTGCCGGTCGCTCGCGCATCACGCGCGGCGGCGACCTGTACGCGGGCGGGCACGGCACGCGCCCGCCGGCATCACTTCTTCGCGTTGTAGTCCGGCAGCTCGCACGCCTCGGTCACGACGAGGTTGTTGTCCTTCGCGAAATTCAGCACGAAATCGAAAGCCATCGGCTCGATGTCGCGCAACCGCGAATCGAGGATCACGCATTTCAGGTCGCCGAGCATCGTCGGACGCACGTACAGCGAATACTTGAGACGTGCATTCGGCCCGCTCGCCCCCGGCCCGAAGCAGGCCATCACACCGGCCAGACGTTCCGACCAGTCGCTCGGGCGAAACTTTTTCCCGTCTTTCGTGATGCCCTGGATGAAAAATTCGGTCGGAGGGGTTTCAGCCATGTGGTTACCCAAGTGACGGCCCGGCGATGTCCAGGCAACGGCGCCTGGATACGCGAACACAAAGCTGGAGGGTCGGCGGCACAAGCTCATCGATATCCCGAAAACGGGGCGTCGAGGCGCGCCGCCGGTGGACTGCACCGGATGTGTGCAGCGCACGGCTTGTGTCCGGCAGAGCGCGAAAAGCCTTGCCTGCCGGGCTGGAGAAAACTTTCGAATTATACCGCAGCGCGCCATCGCGCGTCGTCCCGACGCCCGTCTTCCCGCACTGCGGATCGCGCGCGGCGATCCTGCCCCGCGTCGCTCCACGGCTCGTCAAAGCACAGAAAATCCTTTATGCTGCTTTGAGTTATCCACACCCGACGGCGGCGCCGTCCGGCCTCGCTGCCGGGTGAGACCCGCCGTATTTCGTTTCATGACCGCCAAAACCATTCGTCACTACCTGCAGTTCAAGGATTTCTCGCTGGAAGACTACGAGTACGTGCTCGAACGCACGGGTATCCTGAAGCGCAAGTTCAAGAACTACGAGACCTATCACCCGCTGCACGACCGCACGCTCGCGATGATCTTCGAGAAGAGCTCGACGCGCACGCGCCTGTCGTTCGAGGCCGGGATCTTCCAGCTCGGCGGTCACGCCGTCTTCATGAGCACGCGCGACACGCAGCTCGGCCGCGGCGAGCCCGTCGAGGATTCCGCGCAGGTCATCTCGCGAATGGTCGACATCATCATGATCCGCACGTTCGAGCAGGACGTGATCACGCGCTTCGCGCAGAACTCGCGCGTGCCGGTGATCAACGGCCTGACGAACGAATACCACCCGTGCCAGGTGCTCGCCGACATCTTCACGTACTACGAGCACCGCGGCCCGATCGCCGGCAAGACCGTCGCGTGGGTCGGCGACGCGAACAACATGCTCTACACGTGGATCGAAGCCGCGCAGATCCTCGGCTTCAAGCTGCGCCTGTCGACGCCGCCCGGCTACGCACTCGACATGAAGCTCGTGTCGCCCGACAGCGCGCCGTTCTACGAGGTGTTCGACGATCCGAACGAAGCGTGCAAGGGCGCCGATCTCGTGACGACCGACGTGTGGACGAGCATGGGCTTCGAGGCCGAGAACGAGGCGCGCAAGCAGGCATTCGCCGACTGGTGCGTCGACGAGGAAATGATGGGCCATGCGAATCCGGACGCCCTCTTCATGCACTGCCTGCCCGCGCACCGCGGCGAGGAAGTGACGGCCGGCGTGATCGACGGCCCGCAGAGCGTCGTGTGGGACGAAGCGGAAAACCGCCTGCACGTGCAGAAGGCGCTGATGGAGTTCCTGCTGCTCGGCCGCCTCAAGCACTGACGCGCCGCAACGCACACGCGTAAAAAAGCGCCGATCGACGATCGGCGCTTTTTGTTTGGGCGCGCCAAAACCGGCGCGCACTGCGTTACAGGCAGACCGGTTCCGCCTCCAGCTCGACACCGAACTGCGCGCGCACGTCGGCCTGGATCGCCCGCGCCAGCGCCAGCACATCGGCACCGGTGGCGCCGCCGCGATTGACGAGCACGAGCGCCTGGCGGTCATGCACGGCCGCCGCCCCGAGCGCGCGCCCCTTCCAGCCGCAGCGGTCGATCAGCCAGCCGGCCGCGAGCTTCACGTGCCCGTCCGGCTGCGGATACGACACGACCTCCGGCACGCGGGCGCGCAGCGCATCGAACTGCGCGGCGTCGATCACCGGATTCTTGAAGAAACTGCCCGCATTGCCGAGCACCAGCGGATCGGGCAGCTTCGCGCGGCGGATCGCGACGACCGCATCGAACACGTCGCGCGGCGTCGCCGCCTCGGGCGTGATGCCGCGCGCGTCGAGCTCGCGTGTGACGTCCGCGTAGCCGAGCCGCGGCGTCCATTGCTTCGGCAGCCGGAACGTCACCGCGACGATCGCGAACCGGCCGCGCCCTTCCCGCTTGAAGAAGCTGTCGCGGTAGCCGAATGCGCAGCGCGCGGCGTCGAAGCGCTCGCGGCGCCCCGTCGCCAGCTCGACCGCGACCAGCGAATCGAAATACGCCTTCATCTCGAGGCCGTACGCGCCGATGTTCTGGATCGGCGCGGCGCCGACGGTGCCCGGGATCAGCGCGAGATTCTCGAGGCCCGGCATCCCGTGCTCGAGCGTCCACGCGACGAACGCGTGCCAGTTCTCGCCGCCGCCGGCCTCGACGTACCACGCGTCGTCGTCCTCGCGCAGGATGCGGCGGCCCGCGATCTCGTCGAGCAGCACGACGCCGTCGAAATCGCGCGTGAACACGATATTGCTGCCGCCGCCGAGCACGAGTTGCGGCAGGGTCGCGACCCGCGGGTCGCGATGCAGCGCCTCGAACTGCGCCGCCTGCGTGATGCGCGCGGCGAAGCGCGCGCGCGCGGCGATGCCGAACGTGTTGTGCGCGGCGAGCGGATGGTCGGGAAGCAGCGACAGGGCGGAATCGTCAGGGGGCATCGGCATTCGCGGTCACGTCCGCCCGGGCGGCGCATGGCCGGCCTTGGGCAAACGGAGGGGCATCGGTAAAATGGCAAACAGTCCGCAATTATAGCGAGTGCCCGCGCGCGAGCCGGGTGCCCGCATCTCAAGGGAGAATGCCATGCCATCGTTCGACGTCGTTTCCGAAGCGAACATGATCGAAGTGAAGAACGCCATCGAGCAGTCGAACAAGGAAATCTCGACGCGCTTCGACTTCAAGGGCTCCGACGCACGCGTCGAGCAGAAGGAACGCGAGCTGACGCTGTTCGCCGACGACGATTTCAAGCTCGGCCAGGTCAAGGACGTGCTGATCGGCAAGCTGGCCAAGCGCAACGTCGACGTGCGCTTCCTCGACTACGGCAAGGTCGAGAAGATCGGCGGCGACAAGGTCAAGCAGATCGTCACCGTGAAGAAAGGCGTGACGGGCGACCTCGCGAAAAAGATCGTGCGCCTCGTGAAGGACAGCAAGATCAAGGTGCAGGCGAGCATCCAGGGCGACGCGGTGCGCATCTCGGGCACGAAGCGCGACGACCTGCAGAGCACGATCGCGATGCTGCGCAAGGACGTGACCGACACGCCGCTCGACTTCAACAACTTCCGCGACTGAGCGGCCGCCGGCCCGTCGCGTCATCCGGCCGGGCCCCGCACACGCGGCGCGCCCGGCGCGCGGCCAGCGCCGCGCGTTCTCAGGCCTTCCCGCCGTCCGCGGCCGCCTTCTTCTTGTCGCCGATCCGGCTCTCCTGCCCCGCGAGCAGCTTCGAAATGTTGCCGCGGTGACGCCACACGAGCAGCACGCTCATCGCGAGCACGGCCCACGCGACCGGGTTATGGCCCGGCGTGCCGAACAGGAACACGTCGAACACCGGCGCGAACACGGCCGCCACCAGCGCCGCGAGCGACGAATAGCGGAAGAAGAACGCGACGATCAGCCAGGTCAGCGCGGTCGCGAGCCCGAGCACCGGGTGCACGGCGAGCAGCACGCCGGCCGCGGTCGCCACGCCCTTGCCGCCCTGGAAGCGGAAGAACACCGGGTACAGGTGGCCGAGGAACACGGCGATCGCGACCCACGCGACCGCGACGTCGGGCAGGCCGAAGTGACGGGCGAGCCAGACGGCGATCCAGCCCTTGAACGCGTCGCCGACGAGCGTCAGGATCGCGGCCTTCTTGTTGCCGCTGCGCAGCACGTTGGTCGCGCCGGGATTCTTGGATCCGTACGAACGCGGGTCGGCCAGGCCCATCACGGAACTGACGACGACGGCGAACGACACCGAACCGATCAGGTAGGCAACGAGGGCGGCGAGCAGGATCTGCATGCGGAGGACTCTTCTTTCAACGTATCGGGAAAGGGATGGCCGTGCGCGGCAAGCCGGCAGGCCGAAACGGCGCCCATTCTACCGAACGGGCGCGGCGTGCCACGAAGGTGAAACCCTCAGTCGACGCTCGCGCACTGCACGGGCCGCGCGCCGAGCAGCGACGTGAGCACCGCCGGCGCGAGGCTGACCAGGTAGCCGCGCCGGCCGCCGTTCAGGTAGATCGTCGGCAGGTCGAGGATCGTCGCCTCGACGTAGACGGGCATCGTCTTGCGCGTGCCGAACGGCGACGTGCCGCCGACGAGATAGCCCGAATGGCGATTCGCGACCTCGGGCTTGCACGGCTCGACCCGCTTCGCGCCGATCTGCCGCGCGAGATTCTTGGTCGACACCGTGCGGTCGCCGTGCATCAGCACGATCAGCGGCTTCGCGTGTTCGTCTTCCATCACGAGCGTCTTCACGACGCTGTGCTCGTCGACGCCGAGCTGGCGCGCCGATTCGCCGGTACCGCCGTGCTCGACGTATTCGTACGGATGCTCGCCGAATGCGACGCCATGACGGCGCAGCAGTTGGGTCGCGGGGGTTTCGGACACGTGTCTGGATTTGCTCATGGCGGCATTTTAATGGCGAACGATCGACGCTCGCGCAATCGCGTGCCGGCGCCGACGGTATACTCGCGGCCCGTTTTCCGCCGGCCCGCCGCATCGCGGTCACGATCATGCCCATCATCATTGCAGACATCGTGAAGCGCTATTGCCCGATTGGCCAATTGTGGCGCGCGCGCCGTCATGGCACGATCGTTCGCAAATATCGTCGGCCCGCCGCCGGCCCCTCATCTGGAGACGCCATGTCCTCGCCCGTCCGTTCATCCGAATCGCTCGATGTCGATGCGCTGCTCGCCGCGCTGCCGCGTCGCATCGCCGACGTGCCCGCGCGCCGGGCCGCGCAGTCGCCCGCGCAGCCGGCGCTGATCGAGGATGCGCGCCGCCTGTCGTACGGCGATCTGGCGCAGGCCGTCGATGCGGCGGCCGCGCGGCTGGCGAGCCTCGGCGTGCAAGGCGGCGACCGCGTGATGATCGTCGCGGAAAACTGCGTCGCGCAGATCGTGCTGCTGTTCGCGGCCGCCCGCCTCGACGCGTGGGCGCTCGTGTCGAACGCACGGCTGTCGGCCGCCGAACTCGATGCGATCGCCGCGCATGCACGCCCTAAGCTGACCGCGTTCACGACGGACGCCTCACCCGACGCCCGCGCCCACGCCGAGCGGATCGGCGCAATGCCGGCCGGCGCGCTGCCGGTCGACATCGGCGCGTGGTCGTATCGCGTCGACGCGAGCGCGCCCGCCGAACCGGTGGCCGCCGACGGCGCCGCCCAATGCGCGGCGCTGATCTACACGACCGGTACGACCGGCACGCCGAAAGGCGTGATGCTGTCGCACCGCAACCTGCTGTTCATCGCGGCGACGTCGAGCGCGCTGCGCCGCGTGTCGCCGGATGACGTCGTCTACACGGTGCTGCCCGTGTCGCACGTGTACGGGCTCGCATCGGTGTGCCTGGGCAGCCTGTATGCAGGCGCGACGCTGCGGCTCGCGCCGCGCTTCTCGCCGGAAGCCGTCCGCGTCGCGCTCGCCGACGAAGGCGTGACGATCTTCCAGGGCGTGCCCGCGATGCACGCGAAGCTGCTCGAACACCTGCACACGCACGGCCACGCATGGCGCGCGCCGCGGCTGCGCTTCGCATATTCGGGCGGCTCGCCGCTCGATGCGAACCTGAAGGCGCGCGTCGAGCGCCTGTACGGCGTGCCGCTGCACAACGGCTACGGGATGACCGAAAGCAGCCCGACGATCACGCAGACGCCGCTCGACGCGCCGCGCACGGACAGTTCGGTCGGCGTGCCGATTCCGGGCGTCGACGTGCGGATCGTCGCGCCGGACGGCACCGACGTGCCGCCGGGCGAAGTCGGCGAGATCCGCGTGCGCGGGCCGAACGTGATGCTCGGCTACTACCGCAACGCGGATGCGACGCGCGCGGCCGTGTCGCCGGACGGCTGGCTGAGCACCGGCGATCTCGCGCGGCAGGACGCGGACGGCGCGGTGACGATCGCGGGCCGCAGCAAGGAGCTGATCATCCGCTCGGGCTTCAACGTGTATCCGGTCGAGGTCGAGCAGGTGCTGAACGCGCATCCGGACGTCGTGCAGGCGGCCGTGATCGGCCGCGCGATCGACGGCAACGAGGAAGTGCTCGCGTTCGTCGAGCGCGTGCCGGGCGCGGCGGTCGACGAGGCGGCATTGCACGCATGGTGCGCGGACCGGCTCACCGCTTACAAACGCCCTGCGCACATCCGCGTGCTCGATGCGTTGCCGGCCGCATCGACCGGCAAGGTGCTCAAGCACCGGCTGCGCGAGCTCGTCTGACGCGCCCTGCGATGCGCGGCGCAGTCCGCATCGGCGCCCCGCCCCACCACGCTGCGTCGAACGCCCGCGTCGCGCGTCAGCCGCGCGGGTGATGCTGCGCGTGCAGCGTCTTGAGCCGCTCGCGCGCGACGTGCGTATAGATCTGCGTGGTCGAGATGTCGCTGTGGCCAAGCAGCAACTGCACGACGCGCAGGTCGGCGCCGTGGTTCAGCAGGTGCGTCGCGAACGCGTGCCGCAGCGTGTGCGGCGACAGGTGCGCGCGCACGTCGGCCTGCTGCGCGTGACGCTTGATGATGTTCCAGAACTGCTGGCGCGTCATCCCGTCGCCGCGCGCGGTCACGAACAGCGCATCGGCCGCGCGTGCGCCGAGCAGCGCGGGCCGCGCGTCGCGCAGGTAGCGTTCGATCCAGCCGTGCGCGACTTCGCCGAACGGCACGAGCCGCTCCTTCGAACCCTTGCCCATCACGCGCACGACGCCTTCGTTGAGGCCGACTTCGACGGTCTTCAGCGTCACGAGCTCGCTCACGCGCAGCCCGCTCGCGTACATCAGCTCGAGCATCGTGCGATCGCGCAGGCCGAGCGGCGTGCCGATGTCCGGCGCGCCCAGCAGCGCCTCGACCTGCGCCTCCGACAATGTCGACGGGAACCGGGCCGCCTGTTTCGCGGACGTGATCCGCAGCGTCGGGTCGGCGCTCGCGCGATGCTCGCGCACGGCCCAGCCGTAATAGCGACGGAACACGGACAGTCGCCGGTTCGACGACGTCGCCTTGCCGTCGCTGCGCGCGGCGATGTAGCCGGTCACCATCGCCTCGTCGGCGCCGTCGAGCGGCGCGGCATGCGTCGCGGCCAGCCATTGGGAAAACAGCACCAGATCGCGCCGGTACGCATCGAGCGTGTTGCGCGCGAGGCCGTGTTCGAGCCACAACGCATCGCAGAACACGTCGATCGATGCGCGGCTCGCGAGCAGCGCGGGCGATGCCGCGACGGCATCGTCGTCGGTTTCGGGGATCGTCACAGGTTCGCTCATCGGTACGGCACACCCTCGTGCGTCAGCAGCCAGCGCTTCACTTGCTGGTAATAGCCGTTGTCGTCGTGGTTCGCGAACCCGCCGAGGCCACCCGCCGCGACGACGCGATGGCACGGGATCACGAGCGGGAAGTAGTTCGCGCCGCACGCCTGGCCAACCGCGCGCGGCGCGCTGCCGATCCGCTTCGCGACCTGGCCGTAGGTGAGCACCGTGCCGGGCGGGATATCGCTGATCACGTCCCACACGCGATGCTGGAATGCGCTGCCGACATCGGCGAGCGGCAGGTCGAAGCGTGCGGACGCGCGCTCGAAATAACGTTCGATCTGCTTGACCGCGCGCTTCGCGAGCGCCGAATCCGGATCGACCGACTTCATCGATTCGGGCAGATAGACGATCTCGCGCACCACCGCGGCATCCGTACGGATGCCGACCTTGCCGAACGGCGCGTCGATGACTGCGTTGAACATTGCCTTCTCCTGACCGGGGGATGCGCGCGGCCCTGCCCGCGCGCCGACGACACTTTACGCCGCCTTCACGCGGCTCGCAGCGCCCATTCGACATGCTCGCGCACGAGCGGCGACGGATCGTCGGCCCGGGCGCGCAGCGCGGCGACGATCGCGTCGCGCGCCGCCGGCGAGAGCCGGTCCGCACCCGCGCGCAGCGCATTGCCGAGCCCGACCGCGAGATTGCGCAGCCAGCTTTCGTAGCCGATGCGCCGGATCGCACTGCCCTGCATCCGCGTGTCGAACGTGTCGGCATCCCACGCGAACAGCTCGACGAGCGTCGCGCGATCGAGACCGTGCCGCACGTCGAAATCGGCGACGGGCGCGGCCTGCGCGAACTTGTTCCACGGGCACACGAGCTGACAGTCGTCGCAGCCGTACACGCGATTGCCGATCATCGGCCGCAGCGGCTCGGGAATGCTGCCTTTCAGCTCGATCGTCAGGTACGAGATGCAGCGGCGCGCATCGATGCGGTACGGCTCGACAATCGCGCCGGTCGGGCACGCGTCGATGCAGCGCGTGCAGTTGCCGCAATGCGCGCCGGGCGTCTCCGGCGCGCGGTCGGGCGCCGTATGCGCGTCGGTCGGCAGCGGCAGGTCGACGTATATCTCGCCGAGAAAGAACAGCGAGCCGGCATCGCGCTGCAACAGCAGCGTATGCTTGCCGCGCCAGCCGACCCCGGCCTTCTGCGCGAGCTCGACCTCGAGCACCGGCGCCGAATCGGTGAACACGCGGTAGCCGAACCCGCCGATCTCGTGCTCGATACGCTCCGCGAGCATCTGCAGCCGGTTGCGCAGCAACTTGTGATAGTCGCGGCCGCGTGCATAGATCGACACGACGGCCGCCTGCGGATCGTCGAGCCGTGCCCGTTCGCGGGCGCGCCAGTCGTGCGGCACGAGCGCGCCGGGCTCGCCGCCGGGCGCGCCGTCAGCGAGCGTTTGGGCCGGCAAATAAGCGAGCCGCACGGAAATCACGCGTCGCGTACCGGCCACAAGTTCGGCCGGCCGCGCGCGTTTCATCCCATGTTTCGCCATATAATCCATTTCGCCGTGGTATCCGGCTTCCAGCCAGGCGGCGAGGCCCGCTTCGGCATCCGAGAGATCGGTATCGCTGATGCCGATCGCCCCGAAACCCAATTCGCGCCCCCACGCCCTGATGCGAGCGGCGAGCGCAGTCAACGCCGCATCGTCGAGCGCGCACGGCGCCGCGCCTTCGTCACGAGTCGAAGGCCTGTCGGATGCGGCGCGTTCCGGTAGTCGGTTCATCGCACTATTTTACGAGAATGCCAGCCACGCCCAGCCAACCGCCTCACGACGCCACGTTGCCCGCCCCGCTCGCGGAGCGCGTGATCGCGCTCGCCGACGAAGCGGCAACCGAGGCCTTCGGCACCCGCTTCGCGCACGCGCTCGATGCGGCGCGCCTCGAACTCGACCGCGCGCATGTGTTCGACGGGCTGCAGATCCAGCTGGTCGGCGATCTCGGCGCGGGCAAGACGACCCTCGTGCGCGCGATCCTGCGCGGCCTCGGCCACCAGGGCCGCGTGCGCAGCCCGACCTATACGCTCGTCGAGCCGTACGCGCTCGAACGCAGCGATGGGGAACTCGAGGTCTATCACTTCGATCTGTATCGATTCAACGATCCGGCCGAATGGTCCGATGCAGGCTTTCGCGAATATTTCAATTCCAGCGCGATCTGCCTCGTCGAATGGCCGCAACAGGCGGGCGCCCTGCTCGGCGTGCCCGATCTGGTTTTCTCGCTCGACGTGGATGGCGACGGCCGTGCCCTCACCGTCCGGGCGTACAGCGCTTCAGGAAAGGCATGTCTCGAAAGATGTTGATCAAACCGTTCCGCTCGATCGAATCGGCGGCCACCGCGACGCACAACTGGCGGCGCCGCCAGATCCTGTGCGCGGGCGCGTCGACGCTGGTGCTCGGCCTCGTCGCGCCGCGGCTCGCGCACGCGTCGTCGGTGCTCGGCGTGCGCGTGTGGCCCGCACGCGATTACACGCGCGTCACGATCGAATCCGACCAGCCGCTGCAGAATAGCCAACAACTGCTGCAGGGTCCCGACCGTCTCGTCGTCGACCTGAGCGGTCTCGACCTCGACCAGGCACTGCGCGACCTCGTCTCGAAGATCGCGCCGAACGATCCGCAGATCCAGTCGGTGCGCGTCGGCCAGTATCAGCCGCACGTCGTGCGGATGGTGTTCGATCTGAAAGGCTCGGTGAAGCCGCAGGTGTTCACGCTGCCGCCCGTCGGCACGTACAAGTACCGGCTGGTGTTCGACCTGTATCCGGCCGTCGCGCCCGATCCGCTGTCCGACCTGATCGCGCAGACGGAACGCAAGGAACAGGCGCTCAACGACACCGCGCGCGCGCAGCAGATGCAGCCGCCGTCCACGCTGGCGGGCCCCGGCACCCCGCCGCCCGGCGCGGGCGACAACAGCGACGCATTCTTCCAGCGTTTCGCGCAGAACACGCCAACCACGCCGCACACGCCGCCGGCGGCCGGCACGCCGTCGACGCCCGCGAAGCCGGCCGTCAAGCCGCCGCCCGTCATCGCGCGCCGCGACGACAGCGACGACGACGGCGACACCTACAAGTTCACCGCGCCGAAATCCGGCAAGGGCGGCACCGTGCGTCTGCTGACGGTCGCGATCGACCCGGGCCACGGCGGCGAGGATCCGGGCGCGATCGGCGGCAACGGCACGTACGAGAAGCACATCGCGCTCGACATCGCGAAGAAGCTGCGCGCGAAGATCGACGCCGCGCCGAACATGCGCGCGATGATGACGCGCGACGCCGACTTCTTCGTGCCGCTGAACGTGCGCGTGCAGAAGGCGCGCCGCGTCGGCGCGGATCTCTTCGTGTCGATCCACGCGGATGCGTTCACGACGCCGTCCGCGCGCGGCTCGTCGGTGTTCGCGCTGTCCGACCACGGCGCGACGAGCGCCGCGGCGCGCTGGATGGCGAACAAGGAGAATTCGTCGGACCTGATCGGCGGCATCAACATCAAGACGGCGGACGCGGCGGTGAACCGCGCGCTGTTCGACATGTCGACGACCGCGCAGATCCGCGACTCGCTGCGCTACGGCAACTACGTGCTGAAGGAAGTGGGCGGCATCAACAAGCTGCACAAGGGCTCGGTCGAGCAGGCCGGGTTCGCGGTGCTGAAGGCGCCCGACATTCCGTCGATCCTCGTCGAGACCGCATTCATCAGCAACCCGGACGAAGAGCGCCGGCTCAACGACGACAGCTATCGCGACGAGATGGCCGACGCGATCTTCCGCGGCATCAAGCGTTATTTCGCCGCGAATCCGCCGCTCGCGAAGAGCCGGATGGCCTGAGCGCCACCGCTCCCCCCGCCGGCACGCAGCGCGTGCCGGCGCGTCACGACGCCGCGAAGCGGCTCAGCAGTTTCCCGCCGAACACGTTCACCGCGAGCCCGCCCATCACGAGTGCGGCGCCGATCAGTTGCGTTTGCGTCAGATGCTCGTCGAGCAGCAGCGCCGACGACGCGAGCCCGACGATCGGCACCAGCAGCGAGAACTGCGCGACCTGCGCGGCCGGGTAGCGCGACAGCAGGCGGCTCCACAGCCCGTAGCCGAGCAGCGTCGCGACGAATGCGAGATAGACGACCGCGAAGATCGACGCGCCGTTCAGTCCGGCGAGCGCGGTCGCGATCCGCTGCGGCCCCTCGAACCACAGCGACAGCAGAAAGAACGGCACCGGCGGCACGAGGCTCGCCCATACGACGAGCGACACGAGGTTCGCACGCCCGACCTTCTTCGTGACGATATTGCCGAAGGCCCACATCGCGGCCGAGCAGATCGTCAGCAGGAAACCCGCGAGCGTCATCGCGCGGCCGCCTTGCGCGGCGATCACGACGAGCCCGCCCGCGGCGATCGCGAGCCCGATCAAGTTCTGCACGCGCAGCCGCTCGCCGAGGAACAGCATCGCGAACACCAGCGTGAAGAACGCCTGCGACTGCAGCACGAGCGACGCGAGGCCGGCGGGCATGCCGACGTACATGCCGGTGAACAGGAACACGAACTGGCCGAGCTGGATCGTCGCGCCGTACAGCACCAGCAGCCGCCACGAAATCTGCGGCCGGCGCACGAGGAACACCGCGGGCACGGCCGCGAGCGTAAAGCGCAGCGCACCGAGCAGCATCGGCGGCATGCCGTGCAGGCCGACCTTGATCACGACGAAGTTCACGCCCCACGCCAGGATCACGACCAGCGCGAGCAGCAAGTCCTTCGGGGCCATCATCGGTGTCTCCCTCGATTGTCGAATCATTGTTGTGAAGCCGGCCAGTCTACCGGGTTTCGCCGGCCGGCCCGATACCCGCACGGCGCGCATGGAATCGGCGGCGCGCGCAGCGGCTTGCGCCACGCCGCGGATGCCGCACGACGCATGCCTGCCGCGGCCGCAGCGCGCGCATTTCGTGGTCCCCGCGCTCCGCGTCACGCGCGCGCGCGCGCGCCGCCGCACCGCCAGTACAATGACCGGCAATCCAGCCGTTCCCCACGAGGCCCGCCATGACCGACTCGATCAAAGCCCTGCTGAAGCCGCACGTCCGCGACATCGGCAACCTGCAGGTACGCCGCACGCTGCCCGCGCTCGCCGCACGCCTCGTCGGCCCGTTCATCTTCTTCGATCACATGGGGCCCGCGACGCTGCCTGCCGGCACGGGGCTCGACGTGCGCCCGCATCCGCACATCGGACTCGCGACGGTTACCTACCTGTTCGACGGCGCGATCCTGCACCGCGACAGCCTCGGCTCGCTGCAGGAAATCGTGCCCGGCGACGTGAACTGGATGACGGCCGGCCGCGGCATCGTCCACTCCGAGCGCACGCCGGACGCGCAACGCGCCAGCGGCCACACCGTGCACGGTATCCAGACCTGGGTCGCGCTGCCGCAGGCGCACGAGACGACCGAACCGTCGTTCGAGCACCATGCGGCCGACACGCTGCCCAAGCGCGACGCAGACGGCGTGGCGCTGACGGTGATCGCCGGCGACGCGTTCGGGCTGCATTCGCCCGTGACGACGTTCTCGCGCACGCTGTACGTCGCGGCCGAATTCGCGGCCGGCGGCCGGCTCGAACTCGATGCATCGCACGAGGAGCGCGCGGTCTACGTGGTCGACGGCGAGCTCGCGATCGACGGCACGCCGGTGCCGGCCGAACAGATGGCCGTACTCGTGCCGGGCGCGACGGTCACGCTGACGAGCGCCAGCGGCGCGCGCGCGATGCTGCTCGGCGGCGACCGGATCGACGGCGAACGCTACATCGAGTGGAATTTCGTCGCGAGCAGTCGCGAGGCGATCGAGCGGGCCAAAGCGGCCTGGACGCGCCAGGAAATGGGCAAGGTGCCCGGCGAGACCGAATGGATTCCGCTGCCCGAAGCGAAACCGCGTTGAAAAAGCCGCGCGCCGCCCCCATCCTGACGATATTCGAACGGAAGAGAACGCCATGGACACCACGCTTGCCACATTCGAGAAAGACGTCATCGAGGCGTCGCTGGACACGCCCGTGCTGGTCGACTTCTGGGCGCCGTGGTGCGGCCCCTGCAAGACGCTCGGCCCGCTGCTGGAAAAGCTCGAAGCCGATTACGCAGGCCGCTGGAAGCTCGTGAAGGTCAACGTCGACGAGAACCAGGAACTCGCCGCGCACTTCCAGACGCGCAGCATCCCGCACGTGATCGCGTTCGCCGACGGGCGCCCGGTCGACCAGTTCGTCGGCGTGCTGCCCGAAGGCCAGTTGCGCGCGTTCCTCGACCGGCTGCTGCCGGCCCCCGAGGAAGCCGAGCGCCGCGCCGCGCAGTATGCGATGGCCGAACAGCGCTTCGACGAGGCGCTCGCGCACCTCGAAGCGGCGCTCGCGCTGAACCCCGGCTACGACGACGCGCGCCTCGACCTGATCGAACTGCTGCTGGCGCGCAACGAAGTCGACGCCGCGCGTGCCGAGACCGAGCGCCTGTCGCCGCAAACCGTGCAGAACGGCGACCCGCGCTACCAAGCGATCAAGACCCGTTTCGACGCACTCGAAGCCACGGCCGACCTGCCGCCAACCGATGCGCTCGAAGCGCGCATCGCGGCAAACCCGGCCGATCTCGACGCACGCTTCGACCTTGCGCAGAGCCTGATCGCGCGGCGCGCGTACGAAGGCGCGCTGGAACAGTTGCTGGAAATCGTGATGCGCGATCGCACGTACGGCGATGATCTCGGCCGCCGCACGATGATCTCGGTGTTCGAGCTGGCCGGCGATCGCCCCGACCTCGTCGCCGGGTGGCGACGCAAGCTGAGCATGGCGCTCAACTGATGCACGACGCGCCGGGCCGCGCTGGCCCGGCCGACTTGCCGTATCGCTCGCGGCGCGTTACCCGCGCCGCGGCATCCGTCTTTCCTGCCCGCGCGTCGCGCGCTCAGCCGGCCGCCTGCGCCGCGATCGCACGCAGCGCATGCGCGGCCGCCGCGAACCCGAAGCTCGCGGTCACGCACACGCTCGAACCGAAGCCCGCACAGTTGAGCCCCGCGACGTGCGCGGCCGTGGACGGCTCGGCGCCGTCCTCGATGTCGCAGGCCGCCGCTTCCGGATAGATCAGCGGCTCGTCCGAATACACGGCGCTGACCTTGAAGCGCGCCTTCGGCCCGCGCGGAAAACCATGCTGCTTGCGCAACTGCGCACGCACCTTCGACAGCAGCGGATCCTGGATCGTCAGTGCGAGATCGTCGATGCGGATGCGCGTCGGGTCGAGCTGGCCGCCCGCGCCGCCGACCACGATCAACGGCTGCCGTTTCGCGACGCACCATGCGATCAGCGCGACCTTCGTGCGCACGCTGTCGATCGCGTCGATCACGTAGTCGAAGCCGCAGCCGAGCAGCGCGTCGAAGTTGTCGGGCTCGACGAAATCCTCGATCCGGTTCACGCGGCACGCGGGATCGATCAGCGCGATCCGCTCGGCCATCGCGTCGACCTTCGGCTTGCCGAAATTGCCGTCGAGCGCATGGATCTGCCGGTTCGTGTTGCTTTCCGCGACGTTGTCGAGATCGATCAGCGTCAGCGTGCCGATCGCGTTGCGCGCGAGCGCCTCGGCCACCCACGACCCGACGCCGCCGATCCCGATCACCGCGACGTGCGCCCGCTCGAACGCGGCGGCGGCCGGCGCGCCATACAGGCGCGCGACGCCGCCGAAACGCCGCGCGCGATCCACGTCAAGCTGGATTTCCGGTGTCGGGGTAAGATCAGAAGAACTGGGCGGGGCAGCGTCGGCGGAGGACATGGCAGCAAGGAAAACGTAAGTCGTGCAGCCCTCTATTTTGCCTGAACTCCCCGTCCGCACGCGCCACTGTGCACGCACGATTCTCGCGCGTTCGCTATACTGGCCCCAGATTGAAGCGTTTGCATAACATGACGACTCTCGCCGATCTCCGCATCAACTATTCACGTGCTTCGCTCGACGAAGCCGATGCCGCCCCCGACCCCTTCGCCCAGTTCGATCGCTGGTTCAAGGAGGCGCTCGCCGCCAAGCTGCCCGAGCCGAACACGATGACACTCGCGACCGTCGGCGCCGACGGTCGGCCGTCGGCCCGGATCGTGCTCATCAAGGGCGTCGACGAACGCGGGTTCGTCTTCTTCACCAATTACGAAAGCCGCAAGGGTCACGATCTCGCCGTGCATCCGCAAGCCGCGCTGCTGTTCTACTGGATCGAGCTCGAGCGCCAGGTGCGCATCGAAGGCCGGATCGAGAAAACCAACGCGGAAGAAAGCGACCGCTATTTCGCTTCGCGCCCGCTCGGCTCGCGCATCGGCGCGTGGGCGTCGGAGCAGAGCACCGTGATCGACAGCCGCGCGACGCTCGAAGCGCGCGAAAAGGCCGTCAGCGAACGCTACGGCGACAACCCGCCGCGCCCGCCGCACTGGGGCGGCTACCGCCTCGTGCCCGACTCGATCGAGTTCTGGCAGGGGCGCCCGTCGCGGCTGCACGACCGCCTGCTCTACACGCGCGACGCCGCGGCGTCGCCGGGCTGGACGATCTCGCGCCTGTCGCCGTAAGCGCGGCGCCGGCGCACGCCGGTCGTGTCTCGTGTTGCATCCGGGTGCCCGCGCCGCAAGCGGCGGGCGCCGGTCAGGATACTTGGCTGTATTCGATTCAACGAACAAACGGAGAATCCAAATGTTCTGGGAAAAGAAGCTGGCACAGTGGGCGGATGAAGTACGGGCAAAAGCGAACATACCGGCGCGCCTCGTGCTGTGGAACGGCGATCAACTCGATTTCGGCACCTTCAGCGCACCGCAGGTCACGCTGAAGGTGAACAGCGCGTCGGCATTGCCGCTGCTGCTCGAACCGAGCCTCGACAATCTCGGCGAGGCGTACGTGAAAGGCAAGATCGACATCGAAGGCAAGCTGTCGGACATCATCAACATCGGCTACTCGCTCGCGCGCAGCACCGTGACCAGCGCAAGCAAGCTCGCCCGCGTGAAGCGCTACTTCAATCACACGAAGAGCACCGACAAGAAGGCGATCCAGTACCACTACGACGTCTCGAACGAGTTCTACCAGCTGTGGCTCGACGAGAACATGGTGTACTCGTGCGCGTACTTCGAGAACGGCGACGAGGATCTCGCCACCGCGCAGATCAAGAAGATCGACCACATCCTGACGAAGATCCAGCTGCAGCCCGGCCAGCGCCTGCTCGACATCGGCTGCGGCTGGGGCGCGCTCGTGCTGCGCGCCGCACAGAAGTTCGGCGCGACGTGTCTCGGCGTGACGCTGTCGCAGAACCAGTTCGACCTCGCGACCGCCCGCGTGAAGGCCGCGGGGCTCGAAGACAGGATCGAGATTCGTCTGCAGGATTATCGCGAGATCGAAGGCCAGTTCGACCGCATCACGAGCGTCGGGATGTTCGAGCACGTCGGCCGCAAGAACCTGCCGCTCTATTTCTCGCGCATCCGCGAGCTGCTGACCGACGACGGCATCGCGATGAATCACGGGATCACGTCGACCGACGCGGAAAGCGGCGAAACGGCGCTCGGCGGCGGCGAATTCATCGATCGCTACGTGTTTCCGGACGGCGAGCTGCCGCACATCAGCCTCGCGCTCGAAGCGGCGCAGCGCGGCGGACTCGAGGCGGTTGACGTCGAAAGCCTGCGCCGGCACTATGCGCGCACGCTCGATATCTGGACGGAAAACTTCGAAGCGAAAGCCGACGAGGCGCGAAAGCTCGTCGACGACGAAAAATTCCGCATCTGGCGCGTGTATCTGGCCGGCTGCGCGTATGCGTTCGAGCACGACGACGTGTCGATCTTCCAGATCGTGTGCCGCAAGGCCGGACGCAGCGCGAAAACGCTGCCGTGGTCGCGGCGCTACATGTACGAACACGCGCTGCCGCGCTAGGCGGCGCCTTACGCTGGGCATGCATGGGTGACGGCAGGACGCGGCGCAAGGCGCCGCCGCAACGACAGCAGCACGACGACGCCAACGAGTCGCACGCCGACGGACAGTTCGACCTGTTCGGCGTGCCGACGGACGCCGCACGCGCGTCGCCCGCGCACGACGACAGCGCCGATGAATCCGTGACGCCGGACGCACCGGACCACGCACGACCGCCCCCGCCCGCCCGTTCGACCTCCCGCCCCGCCGCCGCCGACGACGACGCGCCTGCCCCGTCGTCCGGTTTGCTGTGGGACGAACCGTCCCCGCCGGCCGCCGCGCCGAAAAAAGGCCGCCGCAAGCGCGGCGTGCTGCCTGCGCCGATCTCGGCCGACGTGGCCGCCGCCGCGGCCGGCCTGCCGCCGAACGTGCGGCTCGGCACGTCGTCGTGGTATTTCCCCGGCTGGAACGGCATCGTCTTCGACGGCGATTTCGCGCAGACGAAGCTGTCGCGCGAAGGACTGCAAGCGTACGGCGCGCATCCGCTGCTGAGGAGCGTCAGCCTCGACCGCTCGTTCTACGGCCCGCTGTCGGTGGCCGACTACCTGCGCTACGCGCAGCAGGTGCCCGACGATTTCCGCTTCGTCGTGAAGGCGCCGGCCGCGGTGACCGACGCGGTGATCCGCGGCCGGCGCGGCGAGCCGTCCGGGCCGAACCCGACCTTCCTCGACGCACCGCTCGCGACCCGCGAATTCGTCCAGCCGTGCCTCGACGGGCTCGGCCGGAAAGCCGGCGTGCTCGTGTTCCAGTTCTCGCCGCTGCCCGATCAACTGCTCGCGGCGCCGGCCGCGCTGATCGACCGGCTCGCGGCGTTCTTCGCGGCGCTGCCGCCGCTGCCGCCGGATGCCGACGGCCCGCGTTACGCGATCGAGATCCGCGACGCGAGCCTGCTCACGCCGCGCTTCATCCGCGCACTGGCCGCGCTCGGCGTGCGCTACTGCGTCGGCCTGCACGCGCGGATGCCCGACCCGCTGCGCCAGGCCGCCGCGCTCGCACTGCTCGACGGCGACGCGCCGGGCCCGCTGATCGTGCGCTGGAGCCTGCACGGCGGGTTCAAGTACGAGCAGGCGAAAGCGAAATACGAGCCGTTCGACAAGCTCGTCGACGAGGATCCCGCCACCCGCTCGGCGCTCGCCGAACTGGCCGCGCGCTACGCACTGGCCGGGCAGCCGGTGATCATCACGATCAACAACAAGGCGGAAGGCTCCGCGCCGCTGTCGTGCATCGCGCTCGCGCGCGAAATCGCCGCCGCGTGCGCGCAGTGGCGCAACGAGGCGGCGTGATCGCGGCTTGCGCCGTCGACGCTCACGCGCCGCGCAGCGACTTCAGCCGGTGCGCGAACTTCTGCCGGAATTTCGCGAGCTTCGGCCCGATCACGACCGAGCAGTAGCCCTGCCCCGGATTGCGCGCGTAATAGTTCTGATGATAGTCCTCGGCCGGCCAGTAATTGCCGTCGAGCGGCACGACCTGCGTGACGATCGGCTGGCCGAACACCTGCTCGCGCTCGAGCTCGCGGATCATGTCGAGCGCGGTATCGCGCTGCGCATCCGAATGCGTGAACACGACCGACCGGTACTGCGTGCCGACGTCGTTGCCCTGCCGGTTCAGCGTGGTCGGATCGTGCGTCGCGAAGAAGATCTCGAGGATCTCGCGATAGCCGATGCGCGCCGGATCGAACGTCACGTTGACGACTTCCGCGTGGCCCGTGTCGCCTTCGCAGATGTCGCGATAGCCGGGATTGCGCGTATGGCCGCCCGCGTAACCCGACTGCACGGCCGTCACGCCGTCGACGTCGAGAAACACGGCCTCCGTGCACCAGAAACACCCGCCTCCGAGCGTCGCGGTTTCAAGCATCTCGTTCCCCATGAAATCAGTCCCTCGTGGATGACGGCAGCCGGCACGCCCGTGCCGGCGCCATCGTTTCGCGTCGCCGTTGCCCGCCCGCGAGGGGGAGGCAGCGGCACTTCGTCAAGTATCTCACTCGCGCGCGCAACTGGCAGATCGGACAGGGCGCCGCACGCGCCCCGCCGCGTGTTTCTCGTCTACACTTAGGCACGCGCAAGCGACGGCCAACCCGTCGCGCCCGCCCAGCGTCCGATGCATGCCCGACCCCGATGCCACCATCATCTGCCGGAACATCGATATGCACGCCTTAACAGACATCGCCTGCGTCGCGGGCCCGGTCGCCGCTCCGTCGATCGCACCATCGCAGTGGCACGTGCCGGTTTCGCGGAGCGCGCCGCGCGGCACCCCCTCGCCTTTTCCCGCTTTCACGACCTGATGCACGGCATCGCGCGCGTCGCCGACGCGCGCGGCCACCGCAGTCCGCACGTCCGCAACGAACGGCCGTGCGTCCACGATCCGACACCATCCGGAGGACATCACCATGAGCATGCGGCCCGACCCGACGTTTCACGCTTCGCCCGAACTTGCGATGCAGGCGCCGGCGGAGGAGTTTGCCTATACGTTGTTGCTGAGCCCCGATTTTTCCAGACCCGACGCGCTTGCCGTGATCGACGTGAAGCCCGGTTCGTCGACGTACGGCAAGATCGTGCACACGGTGACGATGCCGAACACCGGCGACGAGTTTCACCACTTCGGCTGGAATGCGTGCTCGTCGTCGCTGTCGCCGCTGACCGGCCATGCGTTCCTCGAGCGCCGCTTCCTGATCATTCCCGGCCTGCGCTCGTCGCGCATCTACGTGATCGACACGAAGCCGCATCCGACGCAGGCGCGCATCCACAAGATCATCGAGCCCGACGAAATCTTCGCGAAGACCGGCTATTCGCGGCCGCACACCGTGCATTGCGGACCCGAGGGCATCTACGTGAGCACGCTGGGCGGCGCGGGCAAGGACGGCACCGACGGCGCGCCTGGCATCTTCATCATGGATTGCGAGACCTTCGACGTGCTCGGCCGCTGGGAGATCGACCGCGGCCCGCAGGACAAGCATTACGACTTCTGGTGGAACCTGCCGCGCGACTACATGGTGTCGAGCGAATGGGCGCTGCCGCCGCAATTCGAGAACGGGATCGTCCCGGAGGATCTGCTCGCGAACAAGTACGGGCACCGGCTGCATTTCTGGGACCTGCGCGCGCGGCGCAACGTGCAGACGATCGATCTCGGCGCGCAGCACCAGATGGCGCTCGAGGTGCGGCCCGCGCACGACCCGGTGCGCGAATACGGATTCGTCGGCGTCGTGGTCGATACGACCAATCTCGAAGGCTCGATCTGGACCTGGTGGCGCGAAGGCGGCAAGTTCCATGCGAAGAAAACCGCGACGATCCCGGCCGAACCGGCCGCGGCCGACGAGCTGCCGCCGCTGCTGCAAGGATTCGGCGCGGTGCCGCCGCTCGTGACCGACATCGACCTGTCGCTCGACGATCGCTTCCTGTACGTGTCGTGCTGGGGCACCGGCGAGATGCGCCAGTATGACGTGTCGGACCCGCACCACCCGGTGCTCGCGGGGTCGGTGCGCATCGGCGGCATCGCGCGCCGTGCGCCGCACTCGAACGGCCGCACGTTCGCGGGCGGCCCGCAGATGGTCGAGATCAGTCGCGACGGCCGGCGCGTGTACTGGACCAACTCGCTCTATTCGACGTGGGACGACCAGTTCTATCCGGACGGCGTGCCGGCCGCGCAGGTGCTCGCGCACGCGGGGCCGGACGGCGGGCTGACGCTCGCCGACGACTACTGGGTCGAGTTCCCCGACGGCTACCGCGCGCACCAGATCCGGCTCGAAGGCGGCGACTGCTCGACCGACTCGTTCTGCTATCCGTCGGTCAAGCGTTGAGCACCGGCCTTCACGCGTCGTTCGCGCTGTGGGCGGCCGTGCTCGCGAGCGGCGTCTATCACGGACTCAACCCGGCGATGGGCTGGCCGCTCGCGGTGTCGAACGCGCTGATGACGCGCCGCGGCGGCGCGCTCGTCGCGGCGCTCGGCTATCTCGCGCTCGGTCATGCGCTGGCCGTTTTCGCGGTGATGCTGCCATTCGGGCTGCTCGCCGCGCTGCTCGCGTGGCAGTCGGCGATCCGGATCGGCGCGAGCGCGCTCGTGATCGGCTTCGGCGCGGTACTGCTGATCCGGCGCCGGCATCCGCGGGCGCTCGCACGGATTCCGCCGGCGCGGCTCGGCCTGTGGTCGTTCGCGGTCGCGCTCGCGCACGGCGCGGGGCTGATGCTCGTGCCGATCTACCTCGGCCTGTGCGGGCTCGACCGGGATGCCGGCCACCGCGCGGCGGCGCTGCTCGTCGATGCGCACCTCGGCATGGCGCTCGTCGTCGCCGCCGTGCATGCGGCCGCGATGATCGCCGCCGGCGGCGGGCTCGCGTGGCTCGTGTACCGTTATCTCGGGCTGAAGTTCGTGTCGCGGAGCTGGTTCAATCTGGATGCGGTGTGGGCGTCGAGCCTGATCGTGACGGGAGCGTTGTCGCTCGGGCTAGCGGCGGCGCGATAGCGCGGGCAGCGATGGCTCGCTGGCGCAGCGAGGTGCCGGGCGCAACGGCCGCACCGTTAAAAAACGTGACGGAACGGCGCTGCCGGCCGCGCGCCGCAGTGTTCGCTACGCCACCCTGCCGTCGCGATGCGCCGCCCGACCGGGTCCGGCGACTTCGATTCCGTTAAAATCGGGCCATGCGCACCCCTTTCCAATCGACCGCCTCGTCGTCTTTCGTCCGCCGCGCCCGTCACGCCCGTGCCGTGTCGCGCCCGCCCGTCCCGTTCCGGATGGCTGCCCGATGAGCCACGCCAATCCGCCGGATTTCGACTCGGCCGCCTTCCGGCAGGCGCTCGGCCAGTTCGCGACGGGCGTGACGGTGATCACGACGCGCGCGCCGTCCGGCCAGCTGATCGGCATCACCGCCAGTTCGTTCAATTCGGTGTCGCTCGATCCGCCGCTCGTGCTGTGGAGCCTCGCGCACAAATCGGCGTCGACGCCGGTGTTCCGCGGCAACAGCCATTACGTGGTGAACGTGCTCGCGGCGTCGCAGTTGGACCTGTGCAAGCGCTTCTCGACCTACAAGGGCGACCGCTTCGAAGGGATCGCGCATGCGGCCGGCAACTCGGGGATGCCCGTGCTCGACGGCGCGCTCGCATGGTTCGAATGCCACAACCGCAGCCGCTACGACGAAGGCGACCACGTGATCTTCGTCGGCGAAGTGGAACGCTGCGGCGTGCGCGCCGTAACGGAAACGGCGCCGCCGCTCGTGTTCCACGGCGGCGGCTTCCACGGCCTCACACCGCTTTGATCGCCCCCGTGCGCGCCAGCCCGACCGGCGCGCCGGCTTCGTCCTTCAGCGTCTGCAGCACGATGTTCGACCGGATGTCCATCACGCCCGGCGCCTTGTAGAGGCGGTTCAGCACGAAATCCGAATAGTGCTTGAGGTTGTGCGCGAGCACGCGCAGCAGATAGTGGCTCTCGCCCGTCACGACGAACGCGCCGACCACCTCCGGCCATTCGCGCAGCGCTTCCGCGAAGCGCTCGTGCCATTGATTCTCTTCGTTGCGCATCGACACCTGCACGAACGCCTCGAGCTCGAAGCCGAGCTTCTCGCGGCTCAGGCACGCGCGATAGTGCTCGATCACGCCCTGCTCCTCGAGCAGGCGCATGCGGCGCAGGCAGGCGGATGGCGAAAGCGAGATGCGTTCGGCCAGGTCGAGATTGCTGATTCTGCCCTCCTCCTGCAGTACCGCCAGAATCCGGCAGTCGGTGGCATCGAGCGTGATCGCGTGCATTTTTGGTCCCCGTTTTCCCTCTGAGTCGAATTATCTGCCAATCCGGCGGATTGTCCATGTTTATTTCGCAAGCACTTTCTGCGAGCGTCCACCTATCATTCGAAGGATCGACTCACGCTTCGTCATGCCATGGACACACTCTGGGACATCTCGCCGCCCGTCAGCCCCGCCACCCCCGTGTGGCCGGGCGATACGCCGGTTGCCATCGAACGCGTATGGCGGATGGAGGCCGGTTCGCCGGTCAACGTCGCGCGCCTGACGCTGTCGCCGCACACGGGCGCGCACTGCGACGCGCCGCTGCACTACGATGCCGACGGCGCGCCGATCGGCGCGGTGCCGCTCGATACCTATCTCGGCCCGTGCCGCGTGATTCATTGCATCGGCGCATCGCCGGTCGTGCGGCCGGCCGACGTGGAAGCCGCGCTCGACGGCGTACCGCCGCGCGTGCTGCTGCGCACGTATGCGCGCGCCGCGGTCGAGCAATGGGACAGCAATTTCTGCGCGGTCGCGCCCGACACCGTCGACCTGCTCGCGGCGCACGGCGTGAAGCTGATCGGCATCGATACGCCGTCGCTCGACCCGCAGGAATCGAAGACGATGGATGCGCATCGCCGCGTGCGCGCGCACCGGATGGCGATCCTCGAAGGCATCGTGCTCGACGACGTGCCGCCCGGCGACTACGAACTGATCGCACTGCCGCTCAAATTCGCGACGCTCGACGCGAGCCCCGTGCGTGCGGTGCTGCGCGCGCTGCCCGCGCACGCTTCCTGATTACCCGACCTACGACCTCACATCATGATGATCAAGACCCGTGAAGACGCGCTCGCGCTCGACCGCGACGACCCGCTGGCCCCGCTGCGCGACCAGTTCTCGCTGCCCGACGGCGTGATCTATCTCGACGGCAACTCGCTCGGCGCGCAGCCGCGTGCATCGGCCGCCCGCGCGCAGCAGGTGATCGGCGCCGAATGGGGCGAAGGCCTGATCCGCAGCTGGAACACGGCCGGCTGGTTCGCGCTGCCGCGCCGCCTCGGCGACAAGCTCGCGACGCTGATCGGCGGCGCGCCCGGCGAGACGGTCGTCACCGACACCATCTCGATCAACCTGTTCAAGCTGCTGTCGGCGATGCTGCGCCACCAGGCCGAGCGTGCGCCCGAGCGCCGGGTGATCGTGTCGGAGCGCTCGAACTTCCCGACCGACCTGTACATCGCGCAGGGGCTGATCGACCAGCTCGGCGGCGGCTACACGCTGCGCCTGATCGACGATCCGGCCGACCTGCCCGGCGCGCTCGGCGCGGACACGGCCGTCGCGATGATCACGCACGTGAACTACCGCACCGGCTACATGCATGACATGCCGGCCGTCACACAGCTGGTGCATGACGCCGGCGCGCTGATGCTGTGGGATCTCGCGCACTCGGCCGGCGCAGTGCCAGTCGACCTGAACGGCGCGCGCGCGGACGGCGCGGTCGGCTGCACGTACAAGTACCTGAACGGCGGCCCCGGCTCGCCCGCGTTCGTGTGGGTGCCGCAACGCCATCTCGCGCATTTCTCGCAGCCGCTGTCCGGCTGGTGGGGCCACCGCGCGCCGTTCGCGATGCAGCCGGGCTTCGCGCCCGATCCGGGCATCGCGCGCTTCCTGTGCGGCACGCAGCCGATCGTGTCGATGTCGATGGTCGAATGCGGGCTCGACGTGTTCCTGCAGACCGACATGGACGCGATCCGCCGCAAGTCGCTCGCGTTGACCGATGCCTTCATCGCGCTCGTCGAAGCGCGCTGCGCGGGCCTGTCGCTGAAGCTCGTCACGCCGCGTGCGCATCACCAGCGCGGCTCGCAGGCGAGCTTCGAGCATCCGCACGGCTACGAAGTGATGCAGGCGCTGATCGCGCGCGGCGTGATCGGCGACTACCGCGAGCCGTACGTGCTGCGCTTCGGCTTCACGCCGCTCTATACGCGCTTCGCCGACGTGTGGGATGCGGTCGAGACGCTGCGCGGCATCCTCGCCACCGACGCGTGGAAGGCGCCCGAGTTCGCCGAACGCGGCGCGGTGACCTGACCGGTTCTGCGCGGCGCGCGCACCGCATGCAACGGCGGCGCGCCGCGCATTCATCATTCAAATCTGGAGAAAGTCGTGAATTCTGGTCATATGCAGCCCCCCGGCGGCGACGCGCCGGCAGGCTGCCCGTTCTCGGGCGCACGCGCCGCACAACCGGCGCAAGCCGCGCACGAAGCCCCGCACGTGCCGGGCGAGGCCGACGCTCAAGCCGGCTGGCACAACGCGCAGCTCGATTTCTCGAAGTCGATGAGCTATGGCGACTACCTGTCGCTGAATTCGATCCTCGACGCGCAGCATCCGCTGTCGCCCGATCACAACGAGATGCTGTTCATCATTCAGCATCAGACGAGCGAGCTGTGGATGAAGCTTGCGCTGTTCGAATTGCGCGGCGCGCTCGATGCAGTGCGCACGGACGCGCTGCCGCCCGCGTTCAAGATGCTCGCGCGCGTGTCGCGCATCCTCGAGCAGCTGGTACAGGCGTGGAACGTGCTGTCGACGATGACGCCGTCCGAGTATTCGGCGATGCGGCCGTATCTCGGCCAGTCGTCGGGCTTCCAGTCGTACCAGTATCGCCAGCTCGAATTCCTGCTCGGCAACAAGAACGCGCAGATGCTGCAGCCGCATGCGCACCGGCCCGACATCCTCGAACAGGTGCGCGCGACGCTCGAGGCGCCGTCGTTCTACGACGAGGTCGTACGCCTGCTCGCGCGGCGCGGGTTCCCGATCGCGCCCGAGCGGCTCGAGCGCGACTGGACGCAGCCGATGCGGCACGACGAGACGGTCGAAGCCGCGTGGCTCGAGGTCTATCGTCATCCGCAGCAGCACTGGGAGCTGTACGAGATGGCCGAGGAACTGGTCGATCTCGAGGATGCGTTCCGTCAGTGGCGCTTCCGTCACGTGACGACGGTCGAACGCATCATCGGCTTCAAGCAGGGCACCGGCGGCACGAGCGGCGCGCCGTACCTGCGCAAGATGCTCGACGTCGTGCTGTTCCCCGAGCTCTGGCACGTGCGCACCACGCTGTAACGCACGTCACGCGCCCGCCGTCACGACGACGGGCGGGCGAGTTCCTCCCCTTCGCGCGGCGGCGCGGGCACGCGCGACAGCCGCGGAATGTGCCGCCGCACCGCGAGCAGCGCGACGCACACCACGCCCATCGCCACGGCCAGCATCGTCAGATACGCGCCCGCGCCGCCCGCCGTGATCACGATCGCGCCCGCGAATGCGCTGAGAATCGCGCCGAGCCGGCCGAACGCGAGCGCACTCGCGGTGCCCGTCGCACGCACGGCCGTCGGATAGATGTACGCGCACAGCGCATACATCGTCGACTGCACCGCGTTGACGAATAGCCCGTGCAGGCCGAGCCCGACGATCAGCCAACCCGTATGGCGGCTCGCATCGACACCCATCAGCCACACCGCGCTCGCCGCGCCGCCGATGCTGCACAGCGCGAGCGGCCAGCGCGAGCCCGCATGCGCGATCGCCCATGCGCACAACAACGCGCCGATCACGCCGCCGAGGTTGTACGCGGTGAGCCCCGAGCCCGCGACCGACACGCTCAACCCGCTCGCCGCGAGCATCGTCGGCAGCCAGCTGAACGCCGCGTACACGGCGAGCAGGCACATGAAGAACGCGCACCACAGCGCGATCGTGTCGCGCGCCTGGCCGCTCGCGAACAGCGCGCCGAAGCCGCCGCGGCTGCCCGGCGCGCGGGCGTCCTTCGTATCGGTGAACACGGTGCCCGGCGCGACCGGCCGCTGCATCCGCGCGAGCAGCGCGCCGAGTTCCGGCCAGCGTGCGGGGCGTCGCGCGAGATAGCGCGGCGACTCGGGCAACGCGCGCACCAGCACGAAGCCGAGCACGAGCGGCAACGCGCCACCCGCGAAGAACAGCCCGCGCCAGCCGTAGCGCGGCAGCACCTCGTGCGCGAACAGGCCGGCCAGCATCCCGCCGAGCGGCACGCAGACGATCGTCGCGGTCACCATCATCGTGCGGCGCCGCGCGGGCGTGTATTCGGCGGTCATCGTCGTGGCCGTCGGCAACGCGCCGCCGATCCCGAGCCCGGCGCAAAAGCGCAGCATCGCGATCGTCGCGACGTCGGGCGCGAACCCGATCGCGCAGGTCGCGAGGCCGAACAGGAACACGCTGCCGATCACGGCCTGGCGGCGGCCGAAGCGGTCCGCGACGAGCCCCGCGCACGCGCTGCCGATGCCCATCCCGACCAGCCCCGCCGCGACGGCCGGCGCGAACGCGCCGCGCGTGATACCCCATTCGCGGATCAGCACGGGAATCGCGAAGCCGATCAGCTGGCCGTCGAACCCGTCGAGCACGATCGCGAGCGCGGCGAGCAGCACCACGCAGCGCTGCATCAGCGTAAACGGCCCGTCGTCGAGCGTCGTGCCGATGTCGATCGACGGCGGCCGCCGGCCATCCAGTGCGTCGTGCGTGCTCATGCGGCCTCCCGGGCGCCGCACGTCGGCGGCAACGTGCGCGAACGGCGCGCGGCAAGACAACGGCATTCGATGGTTTTCATGGCGTCTCCGGTTGTCCGGGCTGGCGCGCATGCGTGCCCGGATCTCGTGCTGTGCATCGACCGGCGCCCGTGCATCGGCGTCGGCGTCTTGTTCCACCCTTCACGACCCGGCGCCGTCGCCCCACGGGCGCGGCCTCCGTATCGTCATGCGGCGCGAGCCGGCCGCCGGCCTGTGGCTCAGTTCGTCCGTGCGTCGATCAACCGGACGAGCGCGAGCAGCGTCTCGGCATGCGGCACCGCGACGCCCGCTTCGCGCGCGGCCGCGACGACCTTGCCGCTGATCGCGTCGATTTCGGTGCGGCGGCCCGCGAGCACGTCCTGCAGCATCGACGGGCGATGGCCGCGATGGTCGCGGATCGCATGCTCGACGTTGCGTGCGACGCGCTCGCCGTCGACCGCAATGCCCTTCGCGCGCGCGACGGCGGCCGTCTCGGCCGCGATCGCCAGCGCGAGCCGCGGCCCGTCCTGATGATGGCCGAGCTGATCGACGGTGCAACCCGTCGTCGCGCACAGCGTGTTGAGCGCCGCGTTGAACGCGACCTTCTCCCAGATCGCGGCCCACACGTCGGCATCGAGCGTGCAGGCGAGCCCCGCGCGCGACAGCGTGTCGGCCACGACCGTCGCGAACGGGCGTGCCGCGCCGTCGGCCGTCATCATGCGGATCGTGCCGGCGCCGTGCGAGCGCACGTGCGCGGGCCCGGCCGCATCGGCCGGCCACGTCGTCACGCCGACCAGGATGCGCTCGAGCGGCACGAACGCATTCAGCGTCTCGACGTTGCCGAGCCCGTTCTGCAACGTCAGCACGAACGTGTCCGGCGTCAGCAGCGCGCGCACGCCGTCTAGCGCGGCGCGCGTGTGCAGCGATTTGGTGAAAACGATCAGCAGATCGAACGGTGTGTCGGGCGCGGCGGCCGCGGCCGCATTCGCGGCGTCCGGCCGCACGGCCTGCAGCGTGCGAATGCGCCGTTCGCCGCGGTCGTCGTCGATATGCAGCCCGTCGCGGCGGATCGCATCGAGATGCGCATCGTTCACGTCGATCAGCGTGACGGCTTCGCCGCTTTCGGCCAGTCGCGCGCCGAACAGCGAACCCATCGCGCCGGCGCCCAGAATTGCAATTCTCATCGTCGGCGGCCTCGTCAGAACGGATAGTGGCGCGGCGCCGTCTGCACGGTGATCCAGCGCAGGTCGGTGAACGCGGCGATGCCGGCCGTGCCGCCGAAGTGGCCGAAGCCGCTGTCCTTCACGCCGCCGAACGGCATCTGCGCCTCGTCGTGCACGGTCGGGCCGTTCACGTGACAGATGCCCGATTCGATGCGCGCCGCGACGCGCAGCGCCCGCGCGACGTCGCGGCTGAACACGGCCGACGCCAGCCCGAACGCGTTGTCGTTCGCGCAACGGATCGCGGCCTCCTCGCCGTCGACGCGCACGATGCCCTTCACCGGGCCGAACGATTCTTCCGCGTAGATGCGCATCGCCGGCGTCACATGGTCGAGCAGCGTCGCCGGGAACAACGTGGTGTCGGCCTTGCCGCCGCACAGCAGCGTCGCGCCGTGCGCGAGCGCATCGTCGATTAGCGCGTTGCAGCGCTCGACCGCCTTCGTGTCGATCAGCGAACCGAGCACGACGGGCCCGTTGCGCGGATCGCCGAGCGGCAGCGACGCGGCCTTGTCGGCGAGCTTCGCGACGAACGCATCGGCGATCGCCGCGTCGACGACGATGCGCTCGGTCGACATGCAGATCTGCCCGGAATTCGCGAATGCGCCGAATGCGGCCGCGGCGACCGCCGCGTCGAGATCGGCATCGTCGAGCACGACGAACGGCGCCTTGCCGCCGAGTTCCAGCACCGACGGCTTCAGGTGACGCGCGCACGCTTGCGCGACGATCCGCCCGACCCGCGTCGAGCCGGTGAAATTCACGCGGCGCACGGCCGGATGCGCGATCAGCGCATCGACGACGGCGCCCGCATCGTCGGGCGCGTTCGTCACGAAGTTGACGACGCCCGGCGGCAGTCCGGCCTCCTGCAGCGCCTCGACGATCAGCCCGTGCGTGACGGGACACAGCTCCGAGCCCTTCAGCACGACCGTGTTGCCGCACGCGAGCGGCAGCGCGAGCGCGCGCGTCGCGAGGATCACCGGCGCGTTCCACGGCGCGATGCCGAGCACGACGCCTGCCGGTTGCCGCACGCCCATCGCGAGCGAGCCCGGCACGTCCGACGGAATCAGCTCGCCGCCGACCTGCGTGGTGAGCGATGCGGCCTCGACGAGCCCGCTCGCCGCGAGGTGAACGTTGAAGCCAGCCCACAGCGCGGACGCCCCCGTCTCGGCCGCCATCGCCGCAACGAACTGGTCGTGCTTCGCTTCGAGCGCGGCGGCCGCCTTCAGCAGCAAGGCGCGCCGCGCGCCGGGCCCGAGCGCGGCCCAGTCAGGAAATGCACGGGCAGCCGCATCGGCCGCCGCGCGCGCATCGTCGACGGTGCATGCGGGCGCTTCGGACGCGACTTGGCCGTCGAGCGGGTTGCGGCGCACGAAGGTCGCGCCGCCGGACGAGTGGCGGCGTTCGCCGCCGATCAGCATCGCTACGGTTTGCATGGCATCTCCGGAAGGACGCGCGCGGCGCGTCACGCAATCTCGACTTCGACGACGACCGGCGTCGCGGCACGCAGCGCGTCGGTCAGCGTGTCGCGCAGCTTCGCCGCTTCGGCGACGCGCACGCCGCGGCAGCCCATCCCTTGCGCGAGCGCGACGAAATCCAGGTCGGGCAGCTCGGTGCCCTGCACCGGGTCGCCCGGACCAAAGCCGAACACGGGCGCGAAATCCTGCAGCGCCGCGTAACGCCGGTTGTTCAGGATCACGAACGTGATCGGCAGTTTCAGCTGCGCGGCGCTCCACAACGCCTGGATCGAATACAGGCTCGAGCCGTCGCCGATCAGCCCGATCACGCGCCGGCCCGGCTGCGCGAGCGCGACGCCGACCGCGGCCGGCATCCCGTAGCCGAGCCCGCCGCTGTCCATCGTGTAGAACGTGCCGCTGCGCGTGAACGGCAGATGCTCCTGCATCACCGGCCGCGCGCTCGGCGCCTCCTCGACGACGATGTCGGACGCGTCGCGCACGTCGGCGAGCGTCTGCAGCGCGAACGCGACCGACATGCGCTCGCCGGCGGCGGGCGCGTCGACGCGTACCCGCGGCGCGCGCGCCGCGGGCATCGGCCGCTCGGGCGGCGCCGGTCGCGCGAGCAGGTCGCGCGCGGCGAGCCGCAAATTGCCGACGACCGCATCGCCCGACGGCGTCCACGCGGCGACGCCCGGATCGTCGACGAGCTGCACGAGCGTCGCGCCCGGCGGCACGTGCGGGCCGAAGCCTTCGATGTGATAGGTGAACGCGGGCGCGCCGAACGCGAACACGAGATCGTGCCCGTCGAGCCGCGCGACGATCTTCTCGCGAATCGCGGGCAGGAAGCCGGCGAACAGCGGATGGTCTTCCGGAAAGCTGCAGCGCCCCGACATCGGCGCGACGTACACGCGCGCCCGGTGCCGCTCGGCGAGGCGCACGACGTCGTCCCATGCTCCCGCGCGATCGACGGCCGCGCCGACCACGAACGCCGGGCGCCGCGCGGCGTCGAGCGCGTCGCCGAGCCGCGCGAGCGCGTCGGGATCGGGCCGCACGATGCTGCTGACGTAGCGCCGCGGCAGCCGTTCGGCCGGCTGGTCCCAGTCGTCGACCGGGATCGACACGAACACGGGGCCGCGCGGCTCCTGCATCGCGATGCGGTACGCGCGCGCGATCGCGGCCGGCACGTCCTGCGCCCGCGCCGGCTCGATGCTCCATTTCACGTACGGCTTCGGCAGCTCGGCGGCCTGCGTCGCGCCGAGGAACGGATCGAACGGCAGAATCGCGCGCGCCTGCTGGCCCGCGGTGACGATCAGCGGGGTGCGGTTCTTGAACGCGGTAAACAGATTGCCCATCGCGTTGCCGACACCCGCCGCCGAATGCAGGTTGACGACCGCCGCATTGCCGGTGGCCTGTGCATGGCCGTCGGCCATCCCGACCACGACGGCTTCGTGCAGGCCGAGCACGTAGCGGAAATCGTCGGGGAAGTCGCGGAACATCGGCAGCTCGGTCGAACCGGGATTGCCGAACACGCGGTCGATGCCGAACTGACGGAGCAGGTCGACGACCGCGTCGCGGACGGTGATCGATGCGGAAGGGGGCGGATGGCCGGACATGCTCGGGTGTCTCCTCGATGACTGGGCGGTTTCCACAGTATCGAAGTGCAAGCCATTCTCGGATACTGTATTTTCTGCAAAAAGCCATTACGATCCGGCATGACTTTCGATCTCCGACAATTACGCGCGTTCACGACGATCGTCGCGTCCGGCAGCCTCGGCCGCGCGGCCGACGCGCTGCACGTCACGCAGCCGGCGTTGAGCCGGATCCTGAAGCGGCTGGAGGAACAGGTCGGCGCGCCGCTGTTCGAGCGCCATTCGAAGGGCGTGCAGCTCACCGCGTTCGGCGAGGCGCTGCTGCCGCATGCGACGCTGCTGCAGCACGAGGCCGAGCATGCGCGCGAGGAGCTCGACGCGATGCGCGGGTTCGCGAAGGGCACGATCAAGGTCGGCGCGGTGGGCAGCATCGCGAGCCTCGTGCTGCCGATCGCAGTCGGCCGCGTGCTCGACCGCTGGCCGAACCTGCGCGTCGAGATCATCGAAGGCGTGTGGGACCGGCTCGCGGAAGGGCTGATCAAGCACGAGATCGACCTCGCGCTGTCCGCGCACGGGCCCGATACCGACGAGATCGTCGCGATTCCCGAGTGCCGCTGGGAAGACCGCAGCCATATCGTTGCGGCGCCGCACCATCCGCTGCGCGCGCTCGGCCGCCCGCCGACGCTCGCCGATACGCTGCACGCGCGCTGGGCGATTCCGCCGCGCGGCACCGCGCCGTTCGACCACATGCGCGCGACCTTCGACGCGCACGGGCTGCCGCTGCCCGACATCGCGGTCGAGACGCGCTCGGTCACGACGCTCAAAAGCCTGGTCGCGCACGCCGGTTTCCTGAGCTGGATGGCCGAGCCGATGGTCGGCGCCGAGCAGCGCGCCGGCACGATCGACACGCTGCCCGTGCGCGAAGTGGTCGCGGTGCGCACGCTCACCGCGTTCCGGCGCCGCCACGGCATCCTGCCGGGGCCGGCCGGCAAGCTGCTCGACGAACTCGTCGCCCTCACGCGCGAAGGACGCTGACGTTCGTTTCCTGCCGGCTCCGCGTCCGCCCGGCCCGCGCGCCGCCGCAGCGCACCATCGAAATGCCGCGTCCCCGCCTTGACTTTCGTTCGCCCGAATACGATCATTCGCTCACATAAAGAGCAAATGATCGTATTCGACAGGACAGACAGGCAGGAAAAGGAGACACCGGATGAGCGAATCGCCCTCCGCCCACGCGCCCGTGCTGCTGCACATCGGCGCCGGCTCGTTTCACCGCGCGCATCAGGCGTGGTATCTGCACCGCGTGAACGCCGCCGTGCCGGCCGACGAGCGCTGGTCGCTGACCGTCGGCAACATCCGCGACGACATGCGCGCGACGATGGACGCGCTCGCCGCGCAGCACGGCGCGTACACGCTCGAAACCGTCACCCCGCAGGGCGAGCGCGCGTACGAGACGATCCGCGCGATCACGTGCGTGCTGCCGTGGTCGATCGACCTTGCCGCGCTGATCGACGCCGGCGCCGATCCGGCCTGCCGGATCGTGTCGTTCACCGTCACCGAAGGCGGCTACTACCTCGACGAACACAACCGGCTCGACGTCGCCAATGCCGATCTCGCCGCCGACCTGCAGGGCGCGCGCACGACGCTGTACGGCGCGCTCGCGGCGCTGCTCGCCGAACGCGTGAAGCGCGGCGCGGGCCCGCTCACGCTGCAAAGCTGCGACAACCTGCGCAACAACGGCGCACGCTTTCGCGCCGGCATGCGCGAATTCCTCGAACGGCGCGGCGAAGGCGGCCTGCTCGCGTGGTTCGATGCGCACGTCGCGACGCCCAGCGCGATGGTCGACCGCATCACGCCGCGCCCGACCGCCGACGTGCGCGAGCGCGTCCTCGCGGCCACCGGCGTCGACGATGCGTGCCCGGTGATGGGCGAATCGTTCATCCAGTGGGTGATCGAGGACCGTTTCGCGGCCGGCCGGCCACGCTGGGAGCTGGCCGGCGCCGAACTCGTCGACGACGTGCATCCGTACGAGGAAGCGAAGATCCGCATCCTCAACGCGACGCACAGCTGCATCGCATGGGCCGGCACGCTCGCGGGCCATACCTACATCCACGAAGGCACGCACGACCCGGCGATCCGCCGCTTCGCGCACGACTACGTGACGCAGGACGTGATCCCGTGCCTCACGCCGAGCCCGCTCGATCTCGCGCGCTACCGCGACGTCGTGCTGGAGCGCTTCGGCAATCCGTACGTGCTCGACACGAACCAGCGCGTCGCGGCCGACGGTTTCTCGAAGATCCCCGGTTTCATCGCGCCGACGCTCGTCGAATCGTTCGCGCGCGGCGCGGCACCCATCGCCACCGCCGTGCTGCCCGCACTGTTCCTGCGCTTTCTCGAACGCTGGGCGCGCGGCACGCTGCCGTATGCGTACCAGGACGGCGTGATGGACGACAGCAGCGCCCGCGCGATCGTCGGAGCCTCAGACCCCGTTGTCGCGCTCGGCGCGAACCGCGCGCTGTGGGGCTCGCTCGCCGGCAACGCGGCGCTGTTCGACGCGCTGCGCGCCGGGCTCGCGCGCGTCGACGCATGGCTCGCCGCACGCTGATGACCCGCGCGCGGCGCCCGGCCGCGCCACCGGGCGAACCCGCTTGGCACATGCCGTGCGGCACGGCTAAAGTAGCGGCTCCTCTCTGACGGAACGGATCGCTCATGTATCTCGGCATCGACCTCGGCACCTCGGAAGTGAAGGTGCTGCTGCTCGCCCCGGACGGCGCGGTCGTCGGCACCGCCGGCTCGCCGTTCAGCGTGTCGCGACCGCATCCGCGCTGGGCCGAACAGCATCCGGACGACTGGTGGCGAGGCACGCTCGCCGCGCTCGCCGCGCTGCGCGAACGGCACCCGCAGGCGTTCGCGCAGGTACGCGGCATCGGCCTGTCGGGCCAGATGCACGGCGCCGTGCTGCTCGGCCGCGACGATCGCGTGCTGCGCCCCGCGATCCTGTGGAACGACATGCGCAGCGCCGACGAATGCGCGCTGCTCACCGAACGCGCGCCCGATCTCCACGCACTGGCCGGCAACCTTGCGATGCCCGGCTTCACCGCGCCGAAACTGCTGTGGGTCGCGAAGCACGAGCCCGACGTGTTCGCGGCGACCGCGTGCGTGCTGATGCCGAAGGACTACCTGCGATTCCGGCTGACCGGCGCGAAAGTGTCCGATCCGTCGGACGCGGCCGGCACGCTGTGGCTCGACGTCGCGCGCCGCGACTGGTCCGATGCGCTGCTCGACGCGTGCCGGATGACGCGCGGGCAGATGCCGCGCATCGTCGAAGGCAACGCGCCGTCCGGCACGTTGCGCGCGGACGTCGCACGCGAACTGGGGTTGTCCGAGGCCGTCGTGGTCGCGGGCGGCGGCGGCGACAACGCGACGAGCGCGCTCGGCATCGGCGCGATCCACGCGGGCGACGGCTTCGTGTCGCTCGGTACGTCCGGCGTGCTGAGCGTGGTCGGCGACCGCTTCATGCCGAATCCCGCGTCGGCCGTGCATGCGTTCTGTCATGCGATTCCCGACCGCTGGCAACTGATGAGCGTCGTGCTGTCGGCCGCGAGTTGCCTGCGCTGGGTCTGCAAGCTGACCGGCACCGACGAGCCCGCGCTGCTCGCCGAAGTCGAGGCGCTCGACGCCGACGCACTCGCGGCGGCGCCGCTGTTCCTGCCCTACCTGTCGGGCGAGCGCACGCCGCACAACGATCCGTACGCGCAAGGCGCGTTCTTCGGCATGACGCACGCAACCGACCGCGCGCACCTCGGCTACGCGGTGCTCGAAGGCGTGACGCTCGGCCTCGCCGACGGTCTCGACGCGCTGCACGCGGCCGGCGTCGAGACCGACCAGTTGTCGCTGATCGGCGGCGGCGCGCGCAGCGCGTTCTGGGCGCAACTGATCGCGGACGCGCTGAACGTGCGCACGCGTCAGCACGGCGGCGGCGAAACCGGCGCGGCGCTCGGCGCGGCACGGCTCGGCTGGCTGGCCGTCGGCGGCGATCCGCATACGGTGCTGACCAAGCCGCCGGTACGCGCCGAATACGCGCCGGACGCCGCCCGCCATGCGCGGCTGCGCGAACGCCTCGACGCGTTCCGCACGCTGTACCGCCACGTGCGGCCGCTGTACGAACCGTCGCGCGCACGACTCGCGTAGGCGCCGCGCTCGCGCGACCGGCCGCCGGCCGCGCGCGCGACATGCGGTACAGTGGATGCCGTCATGCGGCCCGCCGGCCGGTCCGCGGGGCGGCCCCCAGATCCGAACCGAATCGCTATCGTGTCCAAGTCCTCAGAAAAACTCGATCTCGCCACGCGCGCCGCGTGGCTCTATTACGTCGCGGGCGACACGCAGAACGAAATCGCCGAAAAGCTGCAGGTGTCGCGCCCCGTCGCACAGCGCCTCGTCGCGTTCGCGGTCGAGAAGAACCTGATCCGTGTGCGCGTCGACCATCGGCTCGCCGACTGTCTCGATCTCGGCGCGCAACTGTCGAAACGCTACGGCCTCGCGATGTGCGAAGTCGTGCCGGTCGACGCCGATGCGCCCGACGCGATCGACCGCAAGCTCGCGGTCGCCGGCGCGCAGGTGATGGAGCGCTACCTGAACGAAACGCGGCCGATGGTGATCGCGGTCAGCAGCGGCCGGACGCTGAAGGCCGCGGTCGCGCAGATCGCGCAAATCGACCGCCCGCAGCACCGGCTCGTATCGATGGTCGGCGCGATCGCGGCCGACGGCTCGTCGAACCGCTACGACGTCGCGCAGTACATCTCCGAGAAAACCGGCAGCAAGCACTTCCTGCTGCCTGCGCCGCTGTTCGCGGACAGCGACGCCGAACGCGCGCAGTGGTGCAATCACCGGCTGTACCGGATCGTCGAGGCGCTGTCGGGCAAGGCCGACGTCGCGTTCGTCGGGATCGGCAACATCGGCCCGCACTGCCCGCTCTACGAAGACGGCTTCATCACCGAACAGGAGCGCGACGAGATGACCGCGCTCGGCGCGGTGGCCGAACTGCTCGGCGTGCCGATCGACGCGCAGGGCACGCAGATCACCGTGTCGACCAGCGCGCGCGTGACGAGCGTCGCGCTCGCCACGCCGCCGAAGCTGCCGACGATCGCGTTCGCCGGCGGCCCGAAGAAACACGACGCGGTGATTGCCGCGCTGCGCGGCGGCTGGCTGTCGGGGCTCGTCACCGACGAAACCTGCGCGCGCGCCGCGCTCGCCGCGAAGGCGGCCTGACGCCGACGTCGCCATCGCGCACGCCGGCTCAGGCCGCGCGCGGTGCCGGAAATGCATGGCGGCGGGCGCGCCACGCGCCGACCCACGCCAGCGCCAGCAGCACGACGAGCACCCACGGAATCGCGCCGGCGCCCGTCGCGCCGAGCAGCATCCCGCCTGCGATGCCGCCACCGGCGATCGCGAGATTCCAGACCGTCACGAGCATCGACTGCGCGACGTCGGCCGATTCCCCCGCCGCGTTCGCGGTGGCCGTCTGGAACAGCGTCGGCGCGCCGCCGAACGCGAGCCCCCACAGCACGACGCCCGCATAGACGACCGTCATCCCTGAGCCGGCGCCGAGCATCGCCGCCGCCAGCGCGAACAGCGCGATGCTGGCGAGCGTCAGGCGTCGCTGCGCGGCGCCGATCCACGCGCCCGTCAGCGCGATGCCGACCAGCGACGCGACGCCGAACACGAACAGCACCACGTCGACCTGCGCGCCCATCCGCACGCCCGCGAGGAACGGCGCGACGTACGTGTACAGCAGGTTGTGCGCGAGCACGTACGCGAACATCACCGCCAGCACCGGCCGCACGCCGGGCAGCGTCATCACGCCGAGCACCGGCTCGCGCGCGCCGGCCGCCTGCCCCGGATAGTCGGGCACACGCAGCCGGATCCAGCCGATCAGCACGAGCGCCGCGAGCGTGATGCCCGCGAACGCGATGCGCCAGCCGAACATCGCGCCGAGCGCGGTGCCCGCCGGAATGCCGATCGACATCGCCGCCGGTATGCCGAGCATCGCGATCGCGATCGCACGGCCGCGCAGCGACGGGTCGACCAGCCGGCTCGCGTAGCCCGCGAGCAGCGCCCACAGCAGCCCGGCCGACATCCCCGCGACGAACCGCGCCGCCAATGTGAGCGCGTAATACGGCGACCCGGCCGTCAGCGCATTCGAGACGACGAAGCCGGCCAGCGCCGCGAGCAGCAGCCGGCGCCGGCGCATCGCACGGGTCGCGGCGACGAGCGGGATCGCCGCGACGATCGAGCCGAGCGCGTAGACGGTCACCAGTTGGCCGATCAGCGCCTCGGTCACGTGCAGGTCGGCGCTCATCAGCGGCAGCAGGCCGGCCGGCAGGGCTTCGGTGAGCACCGTGATGAAGCCGGCGGTGGCGAGCGCGAGCAGGTTCGCGACGGGCAAGCGTGCGCGGGCCGGCGTGGACGGATCTGCCGCTCGATCGATGGCGCGGTCGGAGACGGATACGCACTCGCTCATTGCGCGCTCCGATCGTCGACGCCATACACCGCATCGCGCACGTCGGTGACGATGCGCCCGTGCATCCCTTCGTACAACGTATTGGTCAACGCCACCACCGTCAGCCCTGCCGCGCGGTCGACGAACCACGCGTGCCCGTACGCACCGCCCCAGCGCCAGGTGCCGACCGACTCCGGCGATTGCGCGGCCACCGGGTCGTGCAGCACGGAAAAACCGAGCCCGAAACCGAATCCCGGCGCATCCGGCAAGTCGTGCGCGCCCGGCTGCACCCGCGCCATCTCGTCGATCCAGCGCGGTGCGAGCCAGCCGTCGAGGCCCGTGCGCAGCGTATCGAGCAGCGTCAGGCAATCGTGCGCGGTGCCGACCATGCCCGCGCCACCCGACGGCCACGCGGTCGCATCGAACGCGCGCGCCGGCTCGAAGCGGATGCCGACCGTGCCGTCGAATACCGGCACGAGATCGTCGTCCGCCATCCGGCGCGGCACGTCGGGCGTACTGACGTAAGGCGTCGCCAGACGCGCCGCGTCATGCGTGAAAAATGCCGTGTCGGTCATCCCGAGCGGCGTCGTCACGAGCGCCGCCACGGCGTCAGCGAGCGGCCGGCCGTCGACCGCCTCGATCAGCGCACCGACCACGTCGGTCGCAAGCGAGTAGCCCCACGACGTGCCGGGCGCGAACTGCAGCGGCACGCCGGCGATGCGCCGGACGTTCTCGGCGAGCGACAGGCTCGCGCGGTCCATCCCGTCGGACACGCCCGCGCGCGCATACGGGCCGTCGGCGTCGGCTTCGAGAAAGCGATAGCCGAGCCCGGCCGTATGCGACAGCAGATGCCGCAGCGTGATGTTCGCCGGCGTGCCGTCCGCGAGCGTCGGCGTGAACGCGGGCAGCCAGCGCGCGACCGGCTCGTCGAGCCCGATCTTCGATGTCGCGACCAGCCGCATCGCGGCGGCCGTCACGATCGGCTTGGATACCGACGCGAGCCGGAACAGCGTGTCCTCGCGCATCGGCGTGCCGGCTTCGCGATCGGCCAGCCCGGCCGCGCGTGCATAACGCAATTCGCCGTCGCGCGCGACCAGCACGACCGCGCCGACCGCGCGCGCATCGGCCAACGCGCGGTCGAGCACGGCATCGAGCCGGGCGCGCAGCGCGGCATCCGGTTCGGCGCGGCGGGCGGTGGCAGGCAGTGATGACATGGCGTGACCTCGAACAGTGAAGGAACGCCCATCGTAGGGAGCCGGCACGAGAAGAAAAATCGGGTTAGAGTTCCGGACACTCCGGACATGGGTGTCCGTAATCGAGAACCTGCATGGAAAATCTTGGCGGCTTCGTCGTGTTCGTCCAGGTCGCGGAAACGCGCAGCTTCGTCGCGGCCGGCCGTGCGCTCGGACTGTCGGCGTCGGCGATCGGCAAGCGCATCGCGCGGCTCGAGGCACGCCTGAACGTGCGGCTCTTTCACCGCAGCACGCGCAGCATCACGCTGACGGCCGAAGGCGCGCGCTTTCTCGAACGATGCCGGCGCGTGATCGCCGAAATCGACGCGGCCGAGCGGGAACTCACGCAGAGCGTCGAGGCGCCGCGCGGGCGGCTGCGCGTGAGCCTGCCGACGATCGGCACGTTGCTGTTGCCGGTGCTCGCCGACTTCATGGCCGCGTATCCGGAGATCGAGCTCGACATCGATTTCAGCGACCGGATCGTCGACGTGATCGACGAAGGCTTCGACGTGGTACTGCGCACCGGCCATCCGACCGATTCCCGACTGTCGTCGCGGCTGCTCGGCCACTTCCGCCAGCACCTGGTCGCGTCGCCCGACTATCTCGAACGGCACGGCACGCCGCGCACGCCGGCCGACCTCGCGCAGCACCGCTGCCTGCATTACCGATTCCCGAGCAGCGGCAAGCTCGAGATCTGGCCGCTGCGCGCGCCGCGCACCGGCACGCCGCCGGAGGTACCCGTCTCGATGGTCAGCAACAACGCCGAGACGCGCCTGTGCTTCGCGCTGCGCGGGCTCGGCATCGCGTGCCTGCCCGAGTTCTTCGTGCGCGACACGCTCGCCGACGGCAGGCTGCGCGCAGTGCTCGACGATCACGTCGCGAGCCGCACGCCGTTCTACGTGCTGTGGCCGTCCGGCCGCCATCCGCTGCCCAAGCTACGTGCGTTCGTCGACTACATGGCCGAGCATTTGCGGCTGTAACCGGCGCGCCGCCGTCACGCCGCCTTCGCGTGCGCGCTCAGCCGCCGGAACGCCTGCCCGTTTTCGTCGAACAGGTGGCAGTGCTCGGGCTGCGCATGCACGCGCAGCGCCTCGCCGGTGCGGTACGTGTCGAGCGGCGGAATCCGCGCGATCAGCCCGTCCGGCGCGACGGCCGACTCCGCATACAGATACGCGGCATCGCCGAGCGATTCGACCGCCATCGTCCGCGCGGCGACGCCGGCCGCCGCCGCATCGACCAGCAGGTGCTCGGGCCGCACGCCGACGGTCACCGCCGCGCCGCGCTGCAGCCCCGCCGCGTCGACCGCCACGCGCTGCGTCTCGCCGCTGTCGAAGCGCACCAGCACGCCGCCCGCATCGGCCGATTCGACCGCGCCCTTCAGGAAGTTCATCTTCGGCGAGCCGATGAAGCCCGCGACGAACAGGTTCGCCGGTGCGTGATACAGCGCATTCGGCGTGCCGACCTGCTGTACCGCGCCGCCCGACAGCACGACGATCTTGTCGGCGAGCGTCATCGCCTCGACCTGGTCGTGCGTCACGTAGATCATCGTCGTCTTCAGCTCGTCGTGCAGCCGCGCGAACTCCAGCCGCATCTTCACGCGCAGCGCGGCATCGAGGTTCGACAGCGGTTCGTCGAACAGGAACACCTTCGGCTTGCGCGTGATCGCGCGGCCGATCGCGACGCGCTGCCGCTGGCCGCCCGACAGCTGCTTCGGCTTGCGATCGAGCAGGTGGTCGATGTGCAGGATCTTCGCGGCCTGCTTCACGGCCTGGTCGATCTCGGGCTTCTTCGCACCCGCGAGCTTCAGGCCGAACGCCATGTTGTCGTACAGCGTCATGTGCGGATACAGCGCATACGACTGGAACACCATCGCGATGCCGCGCTTCGCGCTCGGCACGTCGTTGACCTTCGCGCCGTCGATCAGCAGGTCGCCGCTCGAGATGTCCTCGAGGCCGGCGATCATCCGCATCAGCGTGGATTTGCCGCAGCCGCTCGGGCCGACGAACACGACGAATTCGCCGTCGGCGATGTCGAGGTTCACGTTGCGCAGCACTTCGGTGTCGTCGTAGCGCTTCGCGATGTTGCGCAGGAGCACGCTTGCCATGATCTGTCTCCGTTCGTTCGTGATGCGCCGCCGTGCAGGCAGCGCCTGATCGTTGCTAGTGGGGCAGCACCGCGCCCGTCGCCTGCCAGCGCGCGACGTAGCCGGGCAGCTCGTGCATGTCGTCGAATACGTGACGCGCGCCGATGCTGCGCAACGCGTCGATCTGGGCCGCCGATGCGTGCCCGCCGCCGACGAAGCCGAGCACGGTCATGCCGGCCGCCGCCGCCGCGGTGATGCCGGTCACGCTGTCCTCGACGACCAGGCAATTCGCGGGCGCCGCGCCGAGCGTGCGCGCGGCCGCCAGATACACGTCCGGCGCCGGCTTCGGCCGCGCGACCGAATCCGCGCAGAACAGCCGGTCGCCGAAAAAGCGCGCGAGGCCGGTGCGTGCGAGCGCCGCCTCGACGTACGCGCGATAGCTGTTGCTCGCGCAGGCCGTCGTCAGTCGAATCGCGGCCAGCGCCGCATCGATGCCGTCGACCATCGGCGCGTTGACGGCCGCGGCCTCCACCGCGCGGCGGATCGCGTCGACGTCGTCGGCCGACAGCGTGCGGCCGACCGCATCGGCCGCCCCGGCCAGCACGCGCTCGATGCGCAGCCCGAGCAGCGGCATCACGGCCGGCCGCGCGTCGACGCCCGGCCAGCGCGCATCGAGTTCGCGCACGATCACGTCGGCGGCCACGGCCTCGCTGTCGATCAGCACGCCGTCGCAGTCGCAGATCAGCACGTTCACGCCATGATTTGCCGCGCTCATTTGACCGCCCCGAACGTGAGCCCGCGCACGAGCTGCTTCTGCGACAGCCAGCCGACGATCAGGATCGGCGCGACCGCGAGCAGCGACGCGGCGGACAGCTTCGCCCAGAACAGCCCTTCGGGGCTCGAGTACGACGCGATGAACACGGTCAGCGGCGCGGCGTTCGAGCTCGACAGGTTGATGCTCCAGAACGCCTCGTTCCACGACAGGATCACGAGCAGCAGCGCGGTGGACGCGAGCCCCGGCAGCGCCATCGGCATCAGCAGGTAGACGATTTCCTGCCACGTCGACGCGCCGTCGATGCGCCCGGCCTCCAGGATGTCCTTCGGGATCTCGTTGAAGTACGTGAAGGTCATCCACACCGCGATCGGCAGGTTGATCAGCGTGTAGACGATCACGAGCCCCGACACCGTATCGAGCAGCCCCGCGTTCTTCCACAGCAGGTAGATCGGCACCAGCACGCCGACCGACGGCATCATCTTGGTCGACAGCATCCACAGCAGCACCTTCTGCGTGCGGTGGTTCGGGAAGAACGCCATCGCGTAGGCGGCCGGCACCGCGAACAGCAGCGAGATCACCGTGACGCCGGCCGAGATCAGCACCGAATTCCACGCGAACGCGAAGTAGTTGCTGCGCGCGAACACCTCGCGGAAGCTGTCGAGCGTCGGCATGAAGAACAGCGACGACGCGTACGCCTGCTGCTCGGTCTTGAACGCGGTGATCGCCATCCAGAAGATCGGGAAGAACAGCAAGAGCGCGATCAGCCACGCGAGCGTGCCGGGCAGCGCGCGCCGCACGAGGTCGAACGCGGCCGGCGCGCGCCGGCCCGAGAAGGTCAGGTCGCTCATTTCTCGTATTCCCCTTTCAGGTTGCGCGCGAGCATCCGCACGAGGAAGAACGACACGACGTTCGCGACCACGACGGCGATGATGCCGCCCGCGGATGCGAGGCCGACGTCGAACTGCTGCAGGCCGAGCGCGTAGATCAGGTACGACAGGTTGGTCGTCGCGTCGCCGGGGCCGCCGCCGGTCGTCGTGTAGATTTCCGCGAAGATCGACAGCAGGAAGATCGTCTCCATCATCACGACCACGGCGATCGCGCGCTTCAGGTGCGGCAGCGTGATGTAGAAGAACATCGCGATCGGGCCGGCGCCGTCGATGCGCGCGGCTTCCTTCTGCTCCTGGTCGAGCGACTGGATCGCGGTGAACAGGATCAGGAACGCGAACGGCAGCCATTGCCACGCGACGATGATGATCACCGCGGTCAACGGGTAATCGGCAAACCAGTCGATCGGCGTCATCCCGAGCGCGCGCATCGCGTTCGCGACGAGCCCGTACACCGGATGCAGGATCATGTTCTTCCAGATCAGCGCGGAGACGGTCGGCATCACGAAGAACGGCGCGATCGCGAGCAGGCGCGCGACGCCCTGCCCGTAGAACTTGCGGTCGAACAGCACGGCCATCAGCACGCCGCCGACCACGGTGATCGCGAGCACCGCGCCGATCAGCACGAGCGTGTGCCAGATCGCCGGCAGGAACGACGGATCGGTCGCGAGGAAGCGGTAATTGTCGAACCCGGCGAAGCCCTTCACGTCCGGGTTCAGCAGGTTGTAGCGCGAGAACGAATACCAGATCGTCATCGCGAGCGGAATCGACATCCACAGCAGCAGCACCGCGACGGACGGCGACACGAGCCAGCTCGCGCCGCCGCGCGCGCGGCGCGGCGCGCCGGGCGGCGACGACGCGTCGCCGACCGACGGCGCGTGAGCGTGACTCAGGGGAAGACGCAGGTGACGCATGATCGGAGTCCCTCCGGTTGATGCGCGGGCGCGAACGGCCGCCCGCCTGTCCGCCTCGCCGGCCCGCGCCGTGTGCCACGGCGCACGACGCGGGCCGCGCGACGGCTTGCGCGTTACTTCTTGTAGCCGGCCTGCCGCACCGCGCGGTCGGCCGCGGCCTGGCCCGCGGCGAGCGCCTGGTCGACCGACATCTGGCCCGCGACCGCGCCCGCGATCGACTGGCCGACCACCGTGCCGAACGACTGGAATTCAGGAATCCCGACGTACTGCACGCCCGTGTACGGCACCTTCTTCAGCGACGGATCGTTCGGGTCGGCCGTCTCGATCGCCTTCAGCACGAAGTCGGAGAACGGCGCGGCGGCCTTGTACTCGGCGCGCTGATACGTCGACGTGCGCGTGCCCGGCGGCACCGACGCCCAGCCTTCGTCCTTGCCGACCATCTCGATGTACTGCTTCGACGTCGCCCACGCGATGAACTTGCGCGCGGCGTCCTGCTGCTTCGACGTCTTCGGCACGGCGAGCGCCCATGCCCACAGCCAGTGCGAGCCCTTCGGCGTCGCGGCGACCGGCGCGGCCGCGAAGCCGATCTTGTCGGCCACCTGCGACTGCTGCTTGTTGTAGAGCATCCCAGCCGCGACCGTCGCGTCGATCCACATCGCGCACTTGCCGGACGCGGTCAGCGTCAGGTTCTCGTTGAAACCGTTCGAGCTCGCTCCGGGCGGGCCGTTCTTCTTCAGCAGGTTCACGTAGAAATTGATCGCCTTCTTCCATTCGGGCGACGTGAGCTGTGCGTTCCAGTTCTCGTCGAACCAGCGCCCGCCGAACGTGTTCACGACCGTCGACACGTACGCCATGTTCTCGCCCCAGCCGGCCTTGCCGCGCAGGCAGATCCCGTAGGTGCCCTTCGACTTGTCGGTGAGCTTGTCCGCGAATTCGGCGATCTGGTCGTAGGTCGGCTGGTCAGGCATCTTCAGCCCCTTCGCCGCGAACAGGTCCTTGCGGTAGAACGTCATCGAGCTTTCGACGTAGAACGGCAGCGCGTAGAGCTGGCCGTTGTACGACAGGCTGTCGCGTGCGGTCTTCACGATGTCGTTCAGGTCGTAATCGGCCGGCAGGCCCGTGATCGGCGCGAGCCAGCCGCGCTTGCCCCACTGCGGCGTTTCATAGGTGCCGATCGCCATCACGTCGAACTGGCCGCTGCCGGTCGTGATGTCGGTCGTCGCGCGCTGGCGCAGCACGTTCTCCTCGAGGATCACCCAGTTCAGCTTGATGTCGGGGTTCGCCTTCTCGAACGCCGGCGACAGCTTCTTCAGCTCGATCATGTCGGGGTTGTTCAGCGTCGCGATCGTCAGCGTGCCGGCGGACGCCGCGCAGGCCGCCGTCGCGAGCGCGGCTCCGGCGAAACAGCGGGCGGCGGCGTCGAGCATCTTTCGTTGCATGGCATGTCTCCTTATATCTTCGATTTGCTTCAAACTTCAGTGGTGGCGCGCCGTTTGGCGCGCTGCTTTGCCGGTTGGCGGCTACGGCACAGCTTGTGTCTCCTGCGAGCCGTTAAGCTCGAATCACAGCT